>JUNU01000324.1 GCA_001067655.1 Neisseria lactamica | reverse complement strand
GGAGGAGATTCTGATTACCTGCAAGGGGGCGTATATCAAGCTGGCGAACGGGGAAGTGGAGATTGGGAGTCCGAAGTTGGTTAGGGTGAAGGCGCCGATGGAGGTGAGTGGGGTAAAAGGGATAAATTATCCATTACAAAATATCCCGCCTTTACAAATATTTAGTAACAAACTTGACCTTTACGACATATTTGGTTTTTCAGAGGAGAAGATTCCTTTTACGGTAATAGGCAATAAAGACAGGGAAAGTCAGCATGGTACACTTGATAAAATGGGAAGAACCGATAGGCTATATTCGGATACAGCCGAAACAGTAAAAATTTTTGCAGGTAATGCTGCCTTACTACCGGGTGAAGAAAGCGAGGAAAAAATAATGGCTCAATATCGTTTTGAATTTTTGGATGCCGACCGCAAACCTATAGCCAAATGTCACTACCAAATCATGCGGTACGACTCTACATTGCGTAAAGATGTTGCCGATGAAAACGGTAGGGCTGCATTTGAGTCAGAATTGATTACCGGGAAAAAGATCTGGGTACGCTTTTGGGCCCAGGGACAGCGACAAGATGCCGCATTCAGTACTCAACCTTTTTACTGGGCGGAGAATGTCATAACACAGCCGATTATGGCACCTAGAATATATGAAATTGAACTTCGAGAGACGGAGAACAAAAATAACGAGCCGGAAGATTACCGGCAGGCATTTTATGAAGTACAGGCCGGAGATACATGGGAAGGGATTGCAGAAAAGTTTGGAACTCAAAAAATATTTATTTATGAGGATAGTTGTTCTGATGGTGACAACCCAATTGTAGGGGCTAAATTATTACTACCTCATGGATGTAAAAGGTAAATTAAATATTAAGAGGAATAAATTGTGTCTACTAAACGAAACGACAGAACAATAAATGGTAAACCTATCACAACTCTACAAAGTTATGCCCCTTTGCAAGGTGTATGTATTTGGGTAGAAACTAAAGGGACGGGGCATACTTTCTTAACAGTACATAATAAAGATGATCTAATATTATATACGTATGGCAGATATGATGATGCTTATTTAGTAACAGCGGGATTGATGGGAGAGGGTGTACTAATTAGATATACTGGTACTCAAGCTACAACCTATATAAAGAAAGAGCTGTATCGTCTTTCATGCCAAGCATATTTAATTTCTGATGTTTCAAAAGAAAAAGTTAAACAAATCTTTGATCAAATTTGGAATAGCAGTTCAGAACATCCAGATGGTAAGGGAGTAGCTGAAGACATTAAAAAGTTTGGAAGAGTAATTGATCATTATGATTTATCAGGGAATAATTGTACTACTAAAGTAATTGATGTATTAATCAAAGCTGGAACTAAAATTTTCAATACGAATGTTAGTATTTTCAATTATAATTTATATACGTATAAGGAGGATTTTACCATCCCTAGTTCTTTGAAAAAATTTTTAGATGAAAAGAGTTATAGGGACAATAGAGTAACAAATGTAACTGATAGGATGAAAAGTTATTTTCCTAATAGTGCTAAAATAAATAATTTAAAAAAAGTTGGCTCACTGGGAGAGTCGTCCGGTAGTTTAGGAAATTCGTCTGGAAGTAGTGCCAATTCTTCTAGTTCTGAACAAATGAGTTCGGGTAGTAGTCCTGCTTCTAGTGCAGGGAGTGTAGGCTCTTCCATAAACTAATAGGAAGCTTAAAATGGGTATTTTAGGTAAAGTATCAATGATAATTGTTGCTTCGTTATTATTTGTTTTTCAAGTAGGTTATATTGTAAATGTTTTTTTAACAATTAAATATAAACTAGAAATGATGGATAATCTTGAAAAGCTATTAATAGAAACTTACTCCATAACACAAATTCTATCTATTTTTATTATTTTTGATGTTTTAATTATATTATTTTTATTAACTTACATATTATTTATTAAATAGGTAAGGGGACAGCCTGGAACACTACTTCCGCAGTACTAGGAACTTCATTCCCTCCACCAGCGAAACCAAAGTTCAGACGCCCCTGTTGTCAGCACACTGCCCGCACACGGGTAACCGCGAAGGCATACTCGTCAGTGCAGATGCTCAGGGAGGCGTAAAAGGCGAAGTTCTGAAAATGGGCAAGACAATACGACGCATGCAAAAAGCATTGATCGCTGCCAAATTACTAGATACTGCCGCCAAACGTGCGGGCAATACCACAACAGAAAGTATTGCCCAAGCAAACCACATCAACAGCAACTTAAAGAAACTGAAAAAATCGGGAGTAGTGAACACCTTTATTACGACCATCACGGTGAAGTCGTCAAAAAAGTATTTGCGGATGGTAGTAGTGTTTTGACAGAACGCGATGCTTTAGGCCGCCCCATTAAAATTACTGATGAAATGGGACGTGAAACCCGCTACCGTTATAACGAATGCGGGCTGCTGACCTTTGTTGGTGGAGAAGGCGGACAAAACCAGCACATCCGTTATGACCAAGAACGCCGACCGGTAGAGATTACCCTCCCGCACAATCAAAAGACCCTGATTGAGTACAACGAACAAGGATTACCTGCGACCCAAAGCGATAGCAAAGGCAATACAACCCGTTACCGTTACAACGAAAATGGGCAAATTACCCAAATTACCGATGCAAAAAACAATACTTATACTTTCGAATATGACCAGCACCACCGCCTGAGCGCTCAAACCGACTGTTCCGGTCAGCAAACCCGTTATACCTATAACGATGAGGGCAAACTCGAAAGTATTACCGATGCAGCCGGCCACACCACGCGCTACCATTACCAAAATAGAAAGCCATTGCGTACCGACTATCCGGATGGCAGTAGTGAACACTTCAGCTACGATCACGCTGGTCGACTGAGTGTTCTGACTGATGCCGAAGGCAACCGTACCGCCTACGATTACGACAATGACAACAAACCAACTATCCGCTACAACGCGCTGGGTGATGCATTCCAATACCGTTACGATTCCGTGGGTCGTCTGAAAACCCTCGTCAACGAAAACGGCGACAGCTATACCTTCGAATACGATGAGCGCGACCGCCTGATCCGCGAGACCGGCTTTGACGGCAAAATGACACGTTACACCTACAACCCTGCCGGCGAACTCATACGCGAAGAAGAATACGCGTCTGGGAACATCGACGTGCGTACCCGCCCGCTACGGACGATCACCTACCACCGAGACCGTATCTGCCGCATCCGTCAGAAAGACAGTCATCTGGACGGCGGAGAAATCCTGAGTACCCACTACCGCTACGACAAACTTAACCGTCTGATCCAAGCACACAACGCCCATAGCGAGCTTCGCTTCGGCTATGATCACAACGGACTGGTTAAAGAACAGCTCATTCACTTGGATGAACCTCTTTCGTCCGGTATCAACCGTTCACAATCCAAAGATGTCGCTGCACAGATTACCGAACACCGTTACGACGTACTGGGTAACCGCATCCAAACCATCCTGCCGACAGGTGAGGTTTTAAACCGCCTGTATTACGGCAGCGGACACCTGCACCACGTCAACCTCGACGGCACCACCCTTGCCGACATCGAGCGTGATGCTCTGCATCGCTCAGTCGAGCGGACTATCGGCAAGCTGAATACCCAATTTCAACTTGACCCATTAGGTCGTCTGAAACAACAAATCGCCCAACCGAACGGTCACAACAAAGCAGACCCTGCCGTCCTTATCGGGCGCCGTTATCAGTACGACACTATCGGCAACCTCATCCGTACCGACGACCAAACCAACGGCAGCAGGAATTACACCTATGACGCACTGGGCAGAATTACCCAAAGCGCGGACGAGCACTATCGCTACGACCCCGCCCACAACCTTACCGACGGAAGCAGAATCAGTGGCAACCGCCTTACCCAATACAAAGGCACCAGTTACCGCTACGACCTGTTGGGCAACCTGATCGAGAAACAGCAGAATGACGGTGAAATCCAACATTACCGCTACAACGCCGATAACCAACTGACCGAAGCCGAAATCCATCGTCCCGAACAAAACACTGTCTCATATCGCTACCGCTACGACCCAATGGGCCGCCGCATAGCCAAAGTCCATCCAGACGGCAATGAAACCCAATACCTATGGGACGGCAGCCGCCTGTTACAGGAATACCGCAAAGACCGTACCTATACCTACGTTTACACCGAAGACCGAAACTATGAACCCCTTGCACAAATCACCACCTACAATGGCTCGGATAAGGCAAGAGAAATCCTGTATTACCACAACGATCAAATCGGCATCCCGCGAGAGATGACCGATGGGGAAGGCAATATTGTTTGGAGCGGTGACTATAGCGGCTGGGGCAAACTGACCCAAGAAGGTCGTCTGAAACTGGATGTATACCAACCCTTCCGTCTGCAGAATCAGTATTATGATGAAGAGACAGGGCTGCATTACAACTTCTTCCGCTACTATGATCCGGAGATTGGGCGATTTACGCAGCAGGATCCGATTAGACTAGCAGGTGGATATGCTTTGTACAATTATTCATTGCAACCTATGAAATTTATTGATCCTCTTGGTTGGATCGAATGGAAAGGCACAGCATATTCGGGCTCTGCAGGTGTTGTTACTGGTACTAGATTTGAGCTGGCAACGGAATGTATAAAAGGGAAAAAGGGAAGAGCTACTGTTTATGCTGTAGGAGGTTCTTATGGAAGAGGAGGTATAGTTGGACTTAATGGTTCAGATGTAACTTTTGAAGATAAGCTGGATCATATTGATCCTCAGGTTTTCAATGGAGTGTATTCCGATGGAAATGCAAATATTACTTTTATTAAAGGTATAGGTTTGGGAAGTACACAACTTGGACAAGCGGAATCTAAAGGTTTATTAACAATATATGATAGAGGATATTCTGTTGGATTATCTGCAAATGTAGGCAAGTCTACTGTTACTTCTTCCTTCATAGAGCCATGCACAGAACTGCCAAAGGTAAATTGTGGTAAATGTGAATATCCAAACTATCCAATAAAAAATCCACCTTATATTCCTAGTATGACTATTGACGAAGCGATTGGGAGAATTCCCCATATTAAGTAAGTTAGGTTGAAGAATGTTAGAAATTGTTTGTATATTAGTAATTTTATTTGGTTATTGGATTTTTCTGATTTACGTTAATGGTAAAGCTAAAAATTTAGTTGAGTCAATTAGAAAACTTCCTGAGTTGAATAAAGTATGTGGCTCACCCTCTAATACGTATTTTTTTTTGGGAATTTATTAGGTTAGATTATAGTTTTGTTATTTTTTTATGGAAAAATAAAGAAATGCCTAAAATATTAGAATTTAATTTCAAGGAGTACAATCGAATTAGAAGACTTGCCATTCTGATAACGGTATTAGAAATTTTGCGAGGTATATGCATTATATCAATATTTATTCTTCATTGAAGGGTAATGATATTTAAAACATTATCAAGCAGTAAGCGTAGGTTGGGTTGAAAACCCAACTTTCACAAAGGTCGTCTGAAAAGTTTTCAGACGACCTAAAACATCCTCTTCAAGCGATAACAAAAGTTAGTCTCTACAAGACGGCTGTCCATGTCACAAAATATCGCGAAGAAGCCCAAGCTGCATCGGCACTGAAGATTAAAGAGGTAACTAAGTGTCCAGATTACTAATCTATACAATTTTAGGTGCGAAACAAGAAAACCTGTAGCCTAATCGACATCCCGCGCGAGATGACCGATGAGGAAGGCAATATTGTTTGGAGCGGCGACTATAGCGGCTGGGGCAAACTGACCCAAGAAGGTCGTCTGAAACTGGATATACATCAACCCTTCCGTCTGCAGAATCAGCATTATGATGAAGAGACGGGGCTGCATTACAACTTCTTCCGCTACTATGATCCGGAGATTGGACGGTTTACGCAACAGGATCCGATTAGATTAGCCGGTGGAGAAAGTTTGTATATTTATGCTTTCAATATATCGAGGTGGACTGATGTTTTAGGATGGGAGACTACACCAGATATAGCCAAACAGGTAATTACTGCATGTGATAAAAATAATGCTAAAGGTTGTTCGTCAAGCATTATCGGTATTGATCACAAAAATAAAGAAATAGGCTATGGGAATTATGGAAAGGCTCCAAAACCTGATTCTGGTCTAAATCCGATAAAGATATTCCGCAAGTGGACATTAGAAGAGCCTATCAATCGGTGCACAAAACAAATAAAGCCTAATACATTGGAAGTATGTACGGCATGTTGTATTGTTGAGTCACAGAAACAAAGAAATACTCTTTTGCCATCACTCTGTCAAGAAGAATGTTATAGACAACACAATGTGTTATAGTTATAGAATCATTGAGAATCTTCTTATGAAAAAAATATTATTACTTATTTTAATGTTTTCATTTTCTGTTGCTGCATATGCCGATAAGCAAAATCAACAGGATATTATGGATCAAGAAAATTTTGAAGTAACATTAAAACTCAATTATCTGAATAATATAGTTTTTTTGATTAAATCCAGAAATCAGGCAATTGACTCTAAACAATTGGATAATTTAAGCAGCATTGACAATCTAATCATCATGAACTTGGCATTTGTTGAAATTTATGATGACTATTTTAATCAACCCAGAAAGAATATGCAGTACAGTAAGTTAGATTTAAGAAAAATTCTTAGCTTTTCTAGTTGCTTGCTAAAAGAATCTAATCAAAAGATGCCATTATCTAATAGGATTGGTATTGATCATTTAACACAAAAAGAACAAGAGAAACTAAATCAAGATTTTTGGGCGTATATAGATCTAAAATGTAAAGAAAAATAGTAATTTTAAAACCCAACCTTCACAAAGGTCGTCTGAAAACTTTTAGACGACCTAATTTATGTACTTACAGTCGCGCTAACATTGCTATAAAGAAAATGGTTAGTTTGTTATCTAATTCAGATACTGAAATACAAAATTCTCATTTTCGTATAAGTGTAAAGGTTGGAATGACTTACTTCCCTATGGGTAGGGCTCCGTATCATAGAGGTTATAAGCCATACAGATGGTTTTTCATACTATTAGGATAGCTAGGAGTAAACTAAAGATATTCATGATCAAATTGAAAATATCAAATAAAATGAAGCAAAAAAATTACTTCTTACTGATTGCTCAAATTTTGCTAAATCTTCCGTCATTGATATTTTTGACCGTATGGCTCATAAAAATAACAATAGTGATGGATGCAGAATTATTTTCATATTTACTTACATTTATTAAATTATCAAGCTATATTGCAAGTCTATTCTCAATAGCAACTTTGATAAATTTATTTTTTATAAGAGATATGAAAGTTCTACTAATTTCAGTGTTCATAAGTATATTTACATTGTTATTCAGCGCTTATACCATAACTTCGTATACCTGCGATTCTTTTTATGGATATTACATGTGCTTGGTTAGTGATTATATTTTTAAAATCATTCACTAAATAACAAGCATAATCTAAATAAGAAAGTGTAAGTTAGATTTAAACAAAGATCGTCTGAAAAACTTTCAGACGACCTAAAATACATTCTCTAACACTGAAAAGCAAAGATGTGGCTAATTATCTAGATTACAGCCTATAAAGAATTTCAACGCCACAAGAAAGAACAATAAATGAAAAACTTATTTTATTGGCTATTGGCACTTCTTTTCCCCTATTTGATTATATATTTGGCACTCGGAGACACCATTTATCTTTTTTTGAAAGCAGGGTATATCGGATTGCCATATTGCTTTCCCTATATTTTTAAAACTGGCATGCTACAAGGTATATTATTTCTCATATTCTTCTTAGGCTTAATAGCCGTTTTATTTACCAAAGGATTAAATTTGAGAAAGAAAATCTTAGGGAAAGTATTCGTTTCCACATCCCTATTTTTATGGTTTCTTTTAGGGTTTATATGCCTAGGGATTCATATGTGAATTTATTGAAATGATCAACCCAATTGAAAATTGGAAAGTATCTGCTCCAGGCTATGCCTAAGACTTTTAACCACGAAAACCTGAGTTTTATTCCAATCTAAATGATTCCAGTAAAATGTAATTCAGCAGCAACTAGATCCATTCAAATACAGCTCAAAAAGTATGCTACTGATCTGGTAATAACGCCTGCAACAAATCGTTTCGATGTATTATTTAGCTCGTATGAGCTTAGAGGCTTTTCCTCATAGCAATAAGTCTGCTTTGAACTGAATTTCCTTAGTTATCCGTGACGGTCCTTTGATTAAAACAGCAATTCGCCTTAAAAAGGTGCATCCATGAAGAAATTTATTAAATTAGCTTTAATCTCTTTAGGCACGCTATCTGCAATCATATTTATACCATTTCTGATATTAATGTTTAGCTATGATCAACATGATGATAATTATTACAAAACTCCTGCTGAGTTTTTAAATTCCAAGTCATTTTCATGGTACATTGATATTTTTCCCAAAAGCAGCAGCAATATATTCTTGAGGACTTTTGTTGAAACAAATGAAATGATCGTTATTTTTGAAGCAAATACAGCGGATGAAATACCCTTTTCTCAACTTTATCCTATAACTTCTAAAGGAATAGACTATTTAAACGACTTCAATATTCCTGCTTCCCAAAAACAACCTTTTTTGGATAATGGTAAATTATATTGTTATTTTTATTCAAACAACTCTCCTTATTTGGTCAGTAAATACTATTCAAACAATCCTGATCTAGTACATTATATGTTTACATCACTCCGATCCAAGGAGGCTTTAGAGCTTTGTCCTTCAAATACCGTTAAAACACATTAGATCAATCCTGATTCAAATACCATCTCGGGCTTAGGATTCAAAAAATTATTATATTTTCTAGATATAATAAAATATAAAAAATGAATTTATTGATGTTACTTATTCATGACCCATTTTTTAATTTTATAGAAACGATTTTATAGTAAACATAAATTGAGTTGAAAGCCCAAATCTCAAAAAGGTCGTCTGAAAACCGTTTAAATCCAGTTAAACCGGTTTTCAGACGACCTTTTGTGTTGGAAATCGTGTTTACTTCAACGCTGCCAGACATTCCTTCACTAATGCCGGGCCTTTATAAATCATGCCACTGTACACTTGGACGGCGGTTGCGCCGAGACGGATTTTTTCGGCGGCGTCCTTGCCGTTCATAATGCCGCCTACGCCGATAATCGGCAGCTTGCCGTCGATGTGTTCCGCCAACATTTTCAGCACTTGGTTGCTTTTTTCGCGCACAGGCAGACCGCTTAGGCCGCCCTGCTCGCCTGCGAGCGGATGGTTGCCGAGGCTTGATTTGTCAATGGTGGTGTTGGTGGCGATAATGCCGTCCATTTCGACGGATTTGACAACGTGGGCGATGTCTTCGATTTGCGCTTCATCCAAATCGGGGGCGATTTTGACGGCGAGCGGGACGTATTTTCCGTGCGCGGCGGCAAGCTGTGTCTGTTTGTTTTTCAGGGCTTCGAGCAGCGCGCTCAGTTCGTCGCCGCCTTGCAGTGCGCGGAGGTTTTTGGTGTTGGGCGAGGAAATATTGACGGTAATGTAACTTGCGTGTGCGTAGGCTTTTTCGAGGCAGATTAAATAGTCGTCGGCGGCGTTTTCGATGGGGGTCACGGCGTTTTTACCGATGTTAATGCCCAACACGCCTTGATAACGGCTTTTTTCGATGTTTTGAATCATGGCATCTATGCCGTGGTTGTTGAAGCCCATGCGGTTGATGATGCCTTGGTGTTCGGGAACGCGGAAGAGGCGCGGCTGCGGGTTACCGGACTGTGGTTTGGGCGTTACCGTGCCGATTTCGAGGAAGCCGAAGCCGAGCGCGCCCAATGCGTCTATGTATTCGCCGTTTTTGTCGAGTCCGGCAGCAAGCCCGACCGGATTGGGCAGGGTGATGTCCATGAGTTTGACGGGCTTGGTTCGGTTGTCGAAAATCGGAAGCAAACCGAGTTTGTACACTTTGTTGAGCGCGTCGAGAGTGAAATGGTGGGCTTTTTCGGCATCAAGTTTAAACAACAGGCTGCGGGCTAAGGAATACATGGGTTTCTTTCGGATGATTGGCGAACCGCCGTATTTTACCCGAAACTGTTACTTGCCTGCGAAAAGGTCGTCTGAAACCTGATTTCCAGTTTCAGACGACCTTTTCTGTTTTATCCTTGCAAGTGTTTTGTTCAACTCAAGAGCATTTCCTGCATCAGCTTCATGCCCCATTGCCAGCCGCCGAGTGCGCCGTTGAGCGTGCCAGAGTGTGGCGACAGGAGGAGGCGGGCGTTCCACAGGTTTGCTCGTTCTTCCGCCCAGTTACGCGGTGTGCCGTTTTGTTCGGCGATGACAAGCGCGGTGCGGCAGGGGCAACGGACGCGCTGGAAGGTGTGTATTTCATCGTCGGGGAAGGCTTCTGGACGCGGCGACACAAGGATGATGTTGACGATTTTTTTCTGAGTTAGGATGTCGGTTTGGTAGAGCCACGCCAGAAAAGCGGATACGCCTGCGCCGTGTGCGACGACGGCGATGTGTTCGCCGCTGATGCCTTCAAACGCTGTTTGAATATTTGCCTGCCATTGGGCGATGCTTTGATTGGCGGAAGCGGCAGCGGTTTGGACGACGGGATAGCTGACCGCCCAGCGGTCTATCCACATTTCCGCTTCGTCCGCGTCGCGTATCAAAAACAGCGTCAGGTCTTCAAGTTCGAAAGTTCGCATTTCAGACGACCTATTTGAGCAAATCGTTGAGCGTAAAAGTAATCAAGAGCGCGGCTGGGACACTTAAAACGGCGCAGGTGGCGAGGCAGATCAGGATGTTGGCAATCAACCGCCAGCCTTTCCAGCCGAAACACTTGGCGGCAATCAGAAGACAGGGCAGCGAAAACAGCAGCCACACCAACACCCAAAGCGGATTTGCGCGGGTCATTTCAACCCAGCCGGACATCCGCGCCAGCATGAATATCGTCCACACCAGCATAGGCAGTACAAACGCGGCGACCACCCATGCCGCGCCTATGCCGGTTTTACCGTTCACATTCCAATCGTATTTGCCGAAAACTTTATTGGGCAGCATAGTCGTACTCCACGACCAAAGGTGCATGGTCGGAAAATTTCTCGTCTTTATAAACATGCGCGGACACCGCTTTGGCGGCGAGTTCGGGCGTAACCATCTGATAGTCGATGCGCCATCCGACATCTTTCGCATACGCCTGTCCGCGGTTGCTCCACCAAGTGTAGCCCGGATTGTCAGGATAGAGCGTGCGCCACATATCCGTCCAGCCGAGCGTATGGATGACTTTGCCTATCCATTCGCGTTCTTCGGGCAGGAAGCCTGAGTTTTTCTGGTTGCCTTTCCAGTTTTTCAGGTCGATGTTTTGGTGGGCAATGTTCCAGTCTCCGCAGACGACGATATCGCGCCCTTCCGCCTTCATGGCTTCAAGCATGGGATAGAACGCGTCTAAAAAACGGTATTTCAATTCCTGCCGCTCCGGCGCGCTGGTGCCGCTGGGCAGGTAAAGCGAAATCACCGACAACTTACCGAAATCGCAGCGCACAAACCGCCCCTCCCTGTCGAATTCTTCAATGCCCATGCCGATTTGCACATTGTCAGGCGCGCGTTTGCTGTACACCGCCACGCCGCTGTAACCGCGTTTCTCAGCGCAATGCCAATGACCGTGCATCCCGTACGGATTTTTCATATCGGCAGACAAATCGGCTTCCTGCGCTTTGAGTTCCTGCACGCAGACAATGTCCGCATCTGACGCGGCGATGTATTCGTAAAATCCTTTTTTGTAGGCGGAGCGGATGCCGTTGACGTTGGCGGAGATGATTTTCAGCATAATTTTGTGCTTTGGAATATTGGTTTAGGGGAAAAAACGGATTGTAACCGATATAGAGGAATCGCGACAAAACCGCTTTTTCTTTTCCCTGCAACTGCTTGGGAACGCTTCAACATTGCCTTTGTGAACCCTCCATAAAAATAGGTCGTCTGAAAACGGATAACCAAACCGTTTTCAGACGACCTTTCCCCTTGGGGTGGTTCGACGATTCAAAATTTTGCGCTTTTTTCGTTTTTAAATACTTTCTGCTTGAGTAACAAGGCCCGTAAGATGACCAACTTTACCGTACCATTGCTACGCATCCGATATTTATGCCGAAAATCGTGGAATTTTGAATATCTGCACCCCTTGTAAAAAAGTAAATGCAACTTTCACTTTTTATTGTTTTTGACCGGCAAACGTCCCTACGATTTTACCGACCTGATAAACACCTGCTGTCTCTGCGGCTGCGGAACCGAAGAAACCGCCGTGTATTTCTGCCGTCGGGGTGACGGAAGAAAATCTGTTGCCGTTGATATCCGCATCAACGGTGAGCGTTTTGTTGAAATAGCCGAGGCTGCCGCTGACTTTTTTGCTTTCGAAATCGGCAGTCAGGCGACCTGTACCGTATCCCTGCGCCAAAGTACCGCGCACGCTGACGGTCGATACGTCGTAAACAGCCTGTCCGATTTTCGGCATTTCTGCTTCACGGGTAAAATTGCCGTTGAAGAATGCGTAATTGTTTTGCGATTCGGTCTTCACGATACCGGCAACTGCATCGGGTGTGCTGTGGTGCAGGACATAGTTGCCGCCAAAATTGGCAAGGCGTTTATTCTCGGAACCGCCGACGCTGTCTCGCCAGCCGTTTTTAAAACTCTCGCCTTGTACGGTTGCAAGATCGACCTCTACGCCTTCGATGGTGATTTTGTTCCAATCGGCATGATTGAATGCCACTGCGGAATCAGAAGAATTGGTTCCGCTGAAAAATTGTTTGCCGGATTCCGGTTTTTCCGACTTCGCAGCTACCGGCAATTCAGAAGCAACGGTTGCCGCGGGCAGGGCTTGGGCAGAATTCGGATTTTGTGTCGGAGTAGATTGCGTACTGGGGGAGGAACTGCCGCCACCGCAGGCAGATAAGGCTGCAACACAAATCAAAGCAAGATATTTTTTCATAATGTTGTTCTTAAAATTGTTATCTGACGAAGACAGGAACGCATTCTAAGTACAAACAGTATGACTTTGTAATAAATATGCCAAACGAGCAATTTTTACGACCAACGGCAATAATAAAGGCCGTCATAAAGTCTAAGTTGACTTTCAGACGACCTCCTAATGACCTGTTTATCAGCGTTTAGCTACATTGTTGGCGCAAAGTTTTGTCACGCTCCATCTGCACATTAATCTTGTTCACCAAGTCCTTATCCAACAATTGGCTCTCATAATGATCCTGCACCGCATCCAAAGTCTGAATGCAGGCGGCTTTGTTGTTTGCCTGACGGTACGCATCGGCAGCATCGTTGGCCGCGGTCACTGTTTCAATCGGATTGAGGAAATCGCTGCACTGTTTCAGATAATTTTGTTTGATGCCTGCTGCCTGTTCGAATTTTCCTGAACGCAAGGTCGTCTGAAAACGGTTTTCCATCTGTTTGACGCTTGGTTGGGAGCAAACCTGCGGCAACTTGTAATAATCCGATGGGAAAGATACGCCCGCGCCGCAATAATTGTCGCAGCCCTCAGCATCCACTTTTACCTCATCCCCCTTGAATATGTCCGCGCTCGTTGGCAGATTCAATATTGAACTGATTGCCGTTGATTTTCAGCCAATCGTAAGCAATAGGTTGTTTCGTTCGGTACTCCGCGGCAAATGCCACGCTGCCCATGCTCATCGCCAAAACCAAACATAAAATTTTTTTCATAAATATTCCTTTTCATTAAACAATACAGTCTGCCTGCAATAGAGGTCTCCATAGTACCCATACCGATTAGGCAAAGCCAGTTTGCTATAATACTACCTTTCTTATTTTCACCGATATCCGCCCGTACCATGCCATCCCCCGATTTCTCCCAAACCCTCTCCAAAGACCGCCACTTCCTACGTTCCGCCTTCAAAAATCCCAACAAATACGGCGGTTTGTCCAAAGTCGAAGAAAAATACCGAAAATCGCACGACCTCTATCTACAACGCCTGTCCAAACTGCCCAAACCCGAGTTCAACAACACCCTGCCCGTTCACGAGAAGCTCGAAGAAATCAAAAAAGCCATTGCCGAAAATCAGGTAACGATTATTTGCGGCGAAACCGGTTCGGGCAAAACCACGCAGTTGCCCAAGATTTGTTTGGAACTCGGGCGCGGGGCGGCGGGCTTGATCGGGCATACCCAGCCGCGCCGTTTGGCCGCGCGTTCGGTAGCGGAGCGGATTGCCGAAGAGCTGAAATCGGAAATCGGCGGTGCGGTGGGTTACAAAGTGCGTTTTACCGACCACACCTCGCGCGATGCCTGCGTCAAGCTGATGACCGACGGCATCCTGCTGGCGGAAACCCAGACCGACCGTTATCTCGCCGCCTACGACACGATTATCATCGACGAAGCGCACGAACGCAGCCTGAACATCGACTTCCTCTTGGGCTACCTGAAACAGCTACTACCGCGCCGCCCCGATTTGAAAGTCATCATCACCTCGGCAACGATAGACGCAGAACGCTTCTCCCAACACTTTAACGGCGCGCCTGTTTTAGAAGTGAGCGGGCGCACCTATCCCGTCGAAATCCTCTACCAACCGCTGACCAGCAAAGACGAAGACGACGCAGAAGTCGAGCTGACCGACGCGATTGTCGATGCAGCCGACGAATTGGCACGCTACGGCGAAGGCGATATCTTGGTATTCCTGCCGGGCGAGCGCGAAATCCGCGAAGCCGCCGAAGCCCTGCGCAAATCCACGCTGCGCCGCAACGACGAAATCCTGCCCCTGTTCGCACGCCTGTCGCACGCCGAACAGCACAAAATCTTCCACCCTTCAGGCGCAAAACGCCGCATCGTGCTGGCAACCAACGTCGCCGAAACCTCGCTCACCGTGCCGGGCATCAAATACGTCATCGACACCGGCCTCGCGCGCGTCAAACGCTATTCCGCACGGGCGAAAGTGGAGCAGCTTCATGTCGAAAAAATCTCCCAAGCTGCCGCCCGCCAACGTTCCGGCCGCTGCGGCCGCGTCTCCGCAGGCGTGTGTATCCGACTGTTTTCAGAAGAAGATTTCAACAGCCGCCCCGAATTCACCGATCCCGAAATCGTCCGCAGCAACCTCGCCGCCGTCATCCTGCGCATGGCAGCGTTGAACCTCGGCGATGTGGCGGCATTCCCGTTTTTAGAAATGCCCGATTCGCGGTATATCAATGATGGTTTTCAGGTGTTGCTGGAATTGGGGGCGGTGGAGGTCGTCTGAAAATAGAATTTCTATGAAACCCAAAAAGCAGCCTACACATCGTTTACCCTTCCGATGAACAATACAAAACAACAGTTTCTACATTTATTTAAAAGGTTTGAATTGCAATGAAAATCCAGTATCAACTGACAACAGCAGAATTCAGCAAAGGCTTTTCCGACGGGCAAATACTCTTGATAAAAAAACAAAAGAAAAGACCTACCCTGCGCTGGTTGATAACCATCATTTTGATTACCTTCTATTCAATTTTTTTCGTCTTATTCCACAAACAGTACGGTCAAGTTTTAAATTTATTAGCCACGCTTGCCAATAGGTCATATGATTTATCTGGCTATGGTGGTTATGAATATTTCCGCTTCGGCATTACATTTACTTTTTGGGGATTCGTCGTTGCCGGAGTTATTTTGCTCGGACAGTTTTCTTTCCTGAGAGCTTCCCGTGGCATTTTTTCATTCGATAAGCTGTATCAGGACAAATCGCCGCTATTCTCCCAAAATACAGTGGAACTTCGCGATAACGGTATTTACCACGAGACAGAAGCCTTCCAAAGTTTGCACTTCTACAAACATATTTACAGCGTGGAAGAAACAAAGGATTGGATTTTCATTTTTCTTGAAAAAAGTATTTTCAAATTCCTGCCTAAGAGTGCATTTCAAGATACACAACAAATACAGGACTTTATTAATCAGATTAAAGAAAACATGAATAAATAATTATCGGATTACCATTAAGCATGAAAAGTGACTTGACCATCTGAAAATAAAAAACAACCTACCGCCCTTAATCAACCACACAAACCATTTTCAGACGACCTCGTTTTTTGAAAAACAATCTGTAAACAGATAGCTGTAAAGAATACCGTTGCCGAGCCCCCAAACCCAGCCTGCAACTTTTATTATGAACTTCCCATTATGAAAAAATCCCTTTTCGTTCTCTTTCTGTATTCATCTCTACTTACTGCCAGCGAAATCGCCTATCGCTTTGTATTCGGGATTGAAACTCTGCCGGCAGCAAAAATGGCGGAAACGTTTGCGCTGACATTTGTGATTGCTGCGCTGTATCTGTTTGCGCGTTATAAGGCTTCACGGTTGCTGATTGCGTTGTTTTTCGCGTTCAGCATCATTGCCAATAATGTGCATTACGCGGTTTATCAAAGCTGGATGACGGGCATTAACTATTGGTTGATGCTGAAAGAGATTACTGAAGTCGGCAGCGCGGGGGCGTCGATGTTGGATAAGTTGTGGCTGCCTGCGTTGTGGGGTGTGGCGGAAGTCGTGTTGTTTTGCAGCCTTGCCAAGTTCCGCCGCAAGACGCATTTTGCCGCCGATATATTGTTCGCTGCAGCGATGTTGCTGATTTTTGGACGTTCATTCAGTACGACGCAAGAACACGGTATTTCGCCCAAACCGACATATAGCCGCGTCAAAGCCAATTATTTCAGCTTCGGCTATTTTGTTGGGCGCGTATTGCCGTATCAATTGTTTGATTTAAGCAAAATCCCTGTGTTCAAACAGCCTGCGCCAAGCAAAACTGGACAAGGCAGTATTCAAAATATCATTCTGATTATGGGCGAAAGCGAAAGTGCGGCGCATTTGAAACTGTTTGGCTACGGACGCGAAACTTCGCCGTTTTTGACCCAACTGTCGCAAGCCGACTTTAAGCCGATTGTGAAGCAAAGCTATTCCGCCGCTTTGATGACGGCTGTATCCCTGCCCAGCTTTTTCAATGCCATACCGCATGCCAACGGCTACGAACAAATCAGCAGCGGTGATACCAATATGTTCCGCCTCGCCAAAGAGCAGGGTTATGAAACGTATTTTTACAGCGCGCAGGCGGAAAACGAGATGGCGATTTTGAACCTGATCGGCAAAAAGTGGATCGACCATCTGATTCAGCCGACCCAACTCGGCTACCGAAACGGCGACAATATGCCCGACGATAAGCTGCTGCCGTTGTTCGATAAAATCAATTTGCAGCAGGGCAAGCATTTTATTGTGTTGCACCAACGCGGTTCGCACGTCCCATACGGCGCGCTGTTGCAACAACAGGATAAGGTGTTCGGCGAAGCCAATATCGTGGACAAATACGACAGTACCATCCACAAAACCGACCAAATGATCCAAACCGTATTCCAGCAGCTGCAAAAACAGCCTGAAAACAACTGGTTGTTTGTCTATACCTCAGACCACGGGCAGTATGTGCACCAAGACACCTTCAACCAAGGCACGGTACATCCCGACAGCTACATCGTACCGCTGGTGTTATACAGCCCTGATGCCGCCGTGCAGCAATCCGCCAACCAAGCCTTTGCGCCTTGCGAAATTGCCTTCCATCAGCAGCTTTCAACTTTCCTGATTCACACGCTGGGCTACGATATGAAGGTTTCAGGCTGCACCGAAGGCTCGGTAACGGGCAACCTGATTACAGGCGATGCGGGCAGCCTGAACATCCGCAACGGCAAAGCGGAATATGTTTATCCGCAATAAGGCGGCGCAAACCTACGAACTATATAAATTGAGACCACGTCGGACATGAACGCCCGACCTAAAAAACTATGCAAAACACTAAAAATCAAGCACACGGCTCAGGCATCCATGCCCGACACACTCCGACAAACGACAAAACCGTTTCAGACGACCTTCAAAGCGCTTCGGGCAATATCGTCGTCCCTCCCCGCTACCGCCTGACCAAACTCGGCGAACAAATGGCGCGCCTGCCCATCGACCCGAAAATCGCACGCATTTTGTTGGCAGCGAAGAAGCACGACTGTATGGCGGAAATATTGGTGATCGCATCCGCGCTGTCGATTCAAGACCCGCGCGAACGGCCGCTGGAGGCACGCGATTCCGCCGCCAAGGCGCACGAGCGTTTTACCGACAAGCAGTCCGATTTCCTTGCCTATCTGAACATTTGGGACAGCTTCCAGCGCGAGCGCGATAAAGGCTTGTCCAACAAGCAGTTGATGCAGTGGTGCCGCCAATATTTCCTGTCGCACCTGCGGATGCGAGAATGGCGCGAGTTGCACCACCAGCTTGCCCAAACCGCGATTGAAATGGGTTTGACCACCAAGGAAGCCGCTTTCAGACGGCCTCCCGAAGTCAGGCAGCTCACGTCGTCTGAAAATGCGGGCGACCAAGACCTATCCGCCAAACTCAAACAAAAACAACTGGATAAGAAGCAACACCGCGCCCAAATCCGTGCCGCCAAAGAAGCGGGCTACGAACAAATCCACCGCGCCCTGCTCACCGGCCTTATCGCCAACGTCGGCATGAAATCGCCCGACGGCAACGACTACACCGGCGCGCGCGGCAGCCGCTTCCACCTTTTCCCCGCCTCCGCCCTGTTCAAAGCCAAACCCAAATGGGTGATGGCGGCAGAACTCGTTGAAACGACAAAACTTTATGCCCGCGACGTGGCCGCCATCCAGCCTGAATGGATAGAGCAGGAAGCACCGCACCTCGTCCGCTACCACTATTTCGAGCCGCACTGGGAACAAAAACGCGGCGAAGTCATCGCCAGCGAACGGGTAACGCTCTACGGCCTGACCGTCTTGCCGCGCCGTCCCGTATCCTACGGCAGAATCGCCCCCGAAGAAGCGCGCGAAATCTTTATCCGCAGCGCGCTGGTGGCGCAGGAGTGCGATTTGAAAGCGGATTTTTTTGTCCACAACAAAAAGCTGATTAAGGAAATTACCGAACTCGAACACAAATCGCGCAAGCAAGACGTGCTGGTCGATGATGAAGCGCTGTTTGCGTTTTATCACGAACGGCTGCCCAATTTTTATACGGCGGACGCGGTTTCAGACTGCCTGCATCCTGCAAATCCGCAGCAAACCGCCCTCTCCCCCGCGGGGGAGGGCTGGGGAGAGGGCAAAACAGTTGCCACACAAACCAACTTTTCCGCAACCGCAGCAAACCCTCTCCCTAACCCTCTCCCACAGGAGAGGGAACAGAGTGCCGCAGTTTCAACGGTTTCAGGCAGTCTGAAAACAATGTCTTGCGAAGCAAGGCTGAATTTCTGCGAAGCTAAAACTAAAACCGAAAGCAGCCTGCACTCCCAAAGACTACCTGAAAACCACACTCCACCATTTTCAGACGACCTGCATCCTACAAATCTGCAGCGACCCTCCCCCTCCCCCGTGGGGGAGGGTCGGGGAGAGGGCAAAACAGTTGCCGCGCAAACCAACTTTTCCACAACCGCAGCAAGCCCTCTCCCTAACCCTCTCCCACAGGAGAGGGAACAAAGTGCCGCAGCTTCAACGGTTTCAGGCAGCCTGCACAACGTAGGGTGTGTGGCGCAAGCCACGCACGCGGATTCCAAAGATACGGACAACCGCGGGCGTGAACCGAGTTCACACACCCTACAAAATGTTTCAGACGGCCCCAAACCCAAAAAGCAGCCTGCACCCCCAAAAAACCGTCTGAAACCCCTACCCCTCGCCGACATCCGCACCTTCCAAGCCTGGCTCAAAACCGCTGAGCGCGACAACCCGCGCCTGCTGTTCCTCAGCCGCGACGACCTTATGCAGCACGCCGCCGCGCACATCACCGAAGAACAATTCCCCAAACACTGGCAAACCGCAGACGGCAAATTCAAACTCAGCTACCGCTTCGAGCCGCACCACCCGCTCGACGGCGTTACCCTCACCCTGCCGCTCACCGTGCTCAACCGCATCAGCCCCGCCGCCCTCGAATGGCTCGTGCCCGGCATGATACGCGAGAAAATCCAGTTGCAAATCAAAGCCTTGCCCAAACAAATCCGCCGTATCTGCGTGCCCGTGCCCGAATTCATCACCCAATTTTTAAGCCAAAACCCCGACCGCAACGCCCCCATCCTGCCCCAACTCGCCCAAGCCATCGCCAAAACCGCAGGCGACATTCGCATACTCGAGCAAATCAACCAAGACGAATGGGCCGCGTTCAGACTGCCCGAACACTGCTATTTCAACCTCCGCATCATCGACGACGGCGGACAAGAATTAGCCATGGGGCGCGATTTAATCCAAATCCAACAACAACTTGGCAAAGCCGCCGCCACCACCTTCCGCGACAACACCCAAGAATTCGAGCGCGACAACGTTACCACATGGGACATCGGCACCCTGCCCGAATCCATCAAATTCGCCCGCGGCAAACAACAGCTCACCGGCTACCTCGGCCTGCAAAAAGAAAAAGACGGCCGCATCGCCCTGCGCCTGTTCGACACGTCCGCCGCCGCCGAACAAGCCCACAGATTAGGCGTGATCGAACTCATGAAACTACAACTAAAAGAACAAGTTAAAGACCTGAACAAAGGTATCCAAGGCTTCACCCAAGCCGCCATGCTGCTCAAGCACATCAACGCCGACACCCTGCGCGACGACCTCACCCAAGCCGTTTGCGACCGCGCCTTTATCGGCGAAGACGAGCTGCCGCGCAACGAAAAAGCCTTCAAAGAACAAATCAAACGCGCCCGCAGCCGCCTGCCCGCCGTCAAAGAAGCCCTCAGTCGCTACTTGCAGGAAACCGCCGCCGCCTACGCCGAACTGAACGGCAAACTCGGCAAACACCCGCTCACCCACCTCATACGCCAACGCCTGCAAACCCAGCTCGCCACCGGCTTCGCCACCCGCACCCCGTGGGCACAATGGCCGCGCCTCCCCATCTACCTCAAAGCCATGACCCTGCGCCTCGAAAAATACAGCAGCAACCCCGCCCGCGACGCAGCCCGCGAAGCCGATATACAGGAATTGGAACAAATGTGGCAGGAAAAAACCGACGGTTTGGTGAAACAAGGATTACCCGTTTCAGACGACCTCGCCGCGTTTAAATGGATGATTGAGGAATTGAGGGTATCGCTGTTTGCTCAGGAGTTGAAGACATCGTATCCGGTGTCGGTGAAGAGGTTGTGGAAGGAGTGGGGGAAATTTTTTAATAAAGTATAATTTTACAATTCTTGTTCTATGTTATAATGCAATCGTTAATTACGTGGTTTTGGGTGGTTAAATTGCTTAATCATTCATAGTCGGGCGTTTCGCTAGACTGAATACTAATTGAACATTCTCCGCGAGATTTGGAACTGCGTTCCGAATCTTATGGAGAATCGGAACGCAGTTCCAAATCTCGCTTAATTTAGGTAATTAACTATGGCAGTAAAAAAAATAAAAGCAGTTGACTATTTTTTTTCATTAATCCAAGTAAATAAAACCCATATAAAAGACATGCTTCCTTTTATATGGGTTTTTGGTTCTTCTGAACATAATTCTCGTAGAGATATGTTTCAAAAATGGCATTTATGTAATACCCATCTTATTTCACAAGAAAATAGAATATGCACACCTGAAGAGTATCCAAACTGGATTAATTTTAACAATTATTATAATAATCTAGTCGACTTTGAGAGAGATATAGTATCTATTTCAAAAGGAGCAATTATTTTCTCAGAAAGTGTAGGATCATATGCCGAAATAGGTGCTTTTTCCTGCTTTCCTTTTTTATATAAAAATCTGCTTATAGTTGCAGATGAAGAACATCTTGATGAAAATAGTGAAAGTTTTTTTTACAATGGGCCAATTCTTAAAATTAAGGGTGGCGAAGAAGAATCTCAAAGCATTTGGGCTATTGAAAACCCTAGTAACTTTAATCAAGAGTGCCTTAATATTTCAGATTATTTTCAAGAGGTTATTAAAAATCAAAAGGTTCAAATCTTAAATAAGGATTCAGATAGAGATATAACGTTATTATTAATTGATTTAATTGAGTTATTTCCAAGAAGAACAAAAAAAGATTATGAAAAAATCCTAGAAAAATTCTCTATCGAAATAAAACAATTTAATTTCCCTAAAATTTTTCGATTATTGCAAATGTTAGAGATCATAAGTAGTAGAAAATCTGGAAATAACACATTATATGAATTAGTAAATCCTGAGTTATATGCTCCTTGTATAGAATATACAGGAACTATATCAAAACCCTTTGAAAGGGCTTTATTTAAAATTGAAATATCCGACATTTAGGATTGAATTATGCAAAGTGTAATGGATAATTTTATAAGGACATTTTCCTTATCAAAGCCTAGTGCTGAATTGTTTATTCAGACAGCCCCAAATCGCTATAAATTTCATAGTATCACAAAGCGACATGGTGGATTTCGAGAAATAGCTCAACCAGTTAAAGAGTTAAAAATTGTACAGCGCTGGGCTATTCATCAGTATCTTCAAGAGTGTAATATCCATGAGGCAGCAACTGCGTATATCAGAGGAAAAGGGATATTTGATCATGTGCAACCTCATAAGCTTCATAAATATTTGTTAAAGCTGGATTTTAAAAACTTTTTTAATTCTATAAATATAATAGATTTTTATCAGTTTTCCATGAAATACATTCCTAGGCTTACAGAGGAGGATATTAAAATATTAGGGCTTTTATTTTTTTGTAAAAACAAAAATGATGATTACTATTTATCGATAGGGGCTCCTAGTTCACCTCACATATCAAATATCATGCTTTATGACTTTGATTGTTTAATAGACAGCTTCTGTCAAGATATTAATGTTTGCTACACTCGCTACGCAGATGATTTGGCTTTTTCAACAAACCAACCTCACATTCTTGGCAATGTACTAACTAAAGTTACTTCTATTATTTCAGAATTAGATTTCCCTAAAAAGTTAGAATTAAATTCAGAGAAAACTACCTTTTTATCAAAAAAACATAATAGAACTTTGACAGGTTTAGTGATTTCCAATAATGGTAATATCAGCATTGGAAGAGATAAGAAACGGGAACTTAGGGCAATGGTACATTATGCAAAACAGGGAAAGTTAACGCCTGAAAAAATAAAAACATTGCGAGGGAAAATAGCTTTTTTGAAAAAAATTGATAGAAATTTTGCTATTCAGTTAGAGCAAGAAATAAACAACTTACCTTCAGAAATTTCACATGAATAGCAAGCCGTAGCCTGTAACCGCGTGTGTGCCCAAAGGCACGCACGCGTTCTTCTAAATCACTCCCCTTCCCAGCCAACCAAAAGGTCGTCTGAACCCCATTTTCAGACGACCTTGTTACCTCTTAGCCAAACAAGAATTCCCGCTACCCTCTCCCCAAACGTCGCCCGAACCAGTAAACTTTCCATATTTCAACAACTTCTTGGAAGCCAACCATGCCCCGTATCCATCCGCTCCACCTGTTCCCGCCCCACATCGCCGAACGCGGCCTGTTATATTTTCAGCAGGGCAAGGTTCGCGACGTCCAAAAAACTTCCGCAGGGCGTTATCGGGCGGAGGTGTGCGGTTCGGAAAACTATTGGGTATGGCTGAAGCTGGATAGTGATTTGTACATTAAAGACGGGGGCTGCGATTGCCCTTATGGCGGGGCGTGCAAGCATATGGCGGCGTTGTGGTATGCGGTGCGCGCCGAAACGCCGAACGAGCAGCCGGACGAAACCGACGCGCAACAGCCTAAAAAGGGCGGCAATCCGTATCGGCAGCAGCTCTCCCAAATCTTTTCCCGAACCCGATATTATGATTACTACGAAGCCGCTGATTTGGGCTTCAGGCTGCAAAACTGGTTGGAAGATGTGGCGCAGGAGGGGACGGCGGCGTTGCAACAGGCTTTGCCTCTGTTGATACCGCGTTTGCAGGATGCTTTTGAAAAGGCGGATGATTCGGACGGTATGTTGGGCGATGCTATGGATATGGCAATCGACCTGCTGGAAGAGGCGGTTATGGAAAACGTCCCGAAGCGTTTGATTAATTTTTTGGACAAATGCTTGGACGACAGCCGCTATTTTGATTTCTCGGAGGCAGGCAATAAAATCTACCAAATCCGCGCCCGAATCTGGCGGCTGCGCGACGAATGGCAGGCGTGGCAAGATTATGTGGCTAAACGTTTGGCTGTTACCAAGTCGGGTTGGGAACATGAATTTTGGGCATTTGAGGGTTGGCAGGTTTTGCAGGCGAAAGGCGATACTGCTGCCGCGCAGGATTATTTCAGACGACATCTGCACCTGCCGCAATTCAGACAAATCGCGGTAGAACAAGCTGTCGGGCAGCAAGATTGGGCGGAAGCGGAACGCCTCTTGCGTGAAGGAATCAAGATTGCCAAAGCTGAAGGAACACTCGGCACAGCGCACAAATGGAAGCTGCAACTTTTTGATGTATTGAAGAAAACCGGCAAAAATGTACGCGAAATCGCAGCGGATTTGGCATTTTCCACCAGCCTTTCATTGCCGCATTATGAAGCGTGGAAAGCCACGTTTCCCGCCGCCGAATGGCCGCATGAATTCAACCGCCTGCTTGCGCGCTTGTCGGGTCAATATTCGCTGCAAGCCGAAATATTGGAGCATGAACGGGAATTCGACCGGCTGCTCGCCCTATTGCAGCAACATCTTTCGTTGTACATGATGGAACGTTTTGCCCCGTCTTTCCCCGAGCCGTATCATGACCGAATCGTGGCTTGCTACCTGAAAATCTTTGCGGCTGAAATCAATAAGGCAAGCAACCGTAAGCAATACCGCCAGATCTTGAACCAATTAAAGACCCTCCGCCGCCAATATTCCGCACAACGGCAGGCGATAGAAGACTTTGCCGACGAAATCAGGGAGCAATATAGCGAAAAACCGCGCCGGCCTGCGCTGCTGGAAGAATTGGATCGGGCGGGGTTTTAGAGGTAGGAATTTGGCAACGCCTCACATTCGCACACCAGCAAATCACGCAAACTTGGCATCCGTGTGCAGCCTTTAAAACCTCTTCCAACCAAACCAAAGGTCGTCTGAAACTCATTTTCAGACGACCTTTACATACCATGTGCAATACTTCCGAATAAACTACGCCGCCAATCGGTGCCATCATACGTACGAACCTTTCCCGCCTATCTGCACACCTTTCCTACTTTCAGACGACCTTTTGTCATTTTGTAAAGCAAGGATAAGAAAATTATGAAAGAATACCTGTTTGGCTTAATTGCCCTTGCTGCCTGATATGAAGAGGGTTACTCTTCTGCATAAATTTGATTTGATTACCCGGTCGGGGTTAAACGTAAAGGAACTATGATGAAAAAATACCTCATGCTATTTGCTCTTTTCGCCGCTGTCGGCGCTCAGGCAAAAGAATTTTTCCGTGTGACTGATTTGCCCGACGGCTGGCAGGCGCATATTTCTGTTGAGAGCTGCAAAGACAATCATTGCGGCGGCAAAGGCGCGGTGTTTTTGTATCACCCTAAGCAGGAAACCACAAATGTTTTTAAGAGTGACGACCTGATATTTGAACGCAGCGAAGGCGGCAAAATCTCTGCGGCAAAAAGCCCTTTGATTATGAAAGACTTCACCTTTGACGGACGCAAGGATATTGCCGTTGCGACCGGCAATAAAGGTCCTAAAAACTCTCCTACATACGACATCTACGAGCAAGGCGAGTATGGTTATTTTGGCTCCAATTATTCACTGACTGAATTGACCAAGAATTACATGGGTATGTTCCGCGTCGACAACAAACAAAAAGCCCTGATTGTGACGAATGAAGTCGACTGCTGCACCCGTATCGAAGAACGCTACCGTTACAGCCCCGAGTATATTCTGACGTTGTTCTACTCCCGTTCAGTCGATACCTCTGACGAGGACAAGGTCGTGGTAACTGAAACCCGAACCGACCGTCGTGGCAATGAGAAAACCACTACCCGAACCTACACTCCCGCACAATGGCAGCGTCTGAATAAATAATCCGGTCAGATCGGATAGGAATCCGCCACATGGCTGGCGGAGGGTGCAAACCTAAAGATGCCAATATATAAGGTCGTCTGAAAACTTGAGATTCAGGTTTTCAGACGACCTTTATCATAGAAAAAAGCCCGCAAATCCCTTACAATACGCCCCTAAAATTCTGAAAGCACACAAGAATCATGGAAGCCGAAGTAATCAACCAGCTCAACAACACCCTGAACGATTTGGAAAAGCGCAGCGAAGACATCCGCATCTATATGGACTATCAGGGCAAGAAAGACCGATTGGAAGAAGTCATCGGCCTTTCCGAAGACCCTGAGCTGTGGAACGACCCGAAACGCGCCCAAGAAATCGGCAAAGAGCGCAAAATCCTCGAAGGCATCGTGTTGACGCTCGACAACATCGCGTCGGGCATCGAAGACAACCGCATGCTGATTGAAATGACCGTCGAAGAAAACGACGAAGAAGGTTTCGCCGCCGTACAGGAAGACGTGGCGGGACTGGAAAAACAGATGGCGGATTTGGAGTTCAAACGGATGTTCAACCAGCCCGCCGACCCGAACAACTGCTTTATCGACATCACCGCAGGCGCGGGCGGTACGGAAGCGGAAGACTGGGCAGGCATGCTGTTCCGCATGTACAGCCGCTACGCCGAGCGCAAAGGCTTCAAAATCGAAATCCTTGAAGAAGACGACGGCGAAATCGCGGGCATCAACCGCGCCACCATCCGCGTTGAAGGCGAATACGCCTACGGCTTGCTGCGCACGGAAACCGGCGTTCACCGCTTGGTGCGCTATTCGCCGTTTGACTCGAACAACAAACGCCATACGTCGTTCTCATCGGTGTTCGTGTACCCCGAAATCGACGATTCCATCGAAATTGAAATCAACCCCGCCGATTTGCGTATCGACACCTATCGCGCATCGGGCGCGGGTGGTCAGCACATCAACAAAACCGACTCTGCCGTGCGCATTACCCACGAGCCGACGGGAATTGTGGTGCAGTGTCAAAACGACCGTTCGCAACACGCCAACAAAGCGGCTGCGATGGAAATGTTGAAATCGAAACTGTATGAATTGGAAATGCGCAAACGCAACGAAGAGAAACAGGCGTTGGAAGAAGGCAAATCCGATGTGGGTTGGGGCAGCCAAATCCGTTCGTACGTCTTGGACTCCTCACGCATCAAAGACTTGCGCACAGGCTACGAAGTCGGCAACACCAAAGCCGTATTGGACGGCGATTTGGACGGTTTCATCGAAGCCAGCCTGAAACAAGGCGTGTAAACCTCAAAATGCGAAAGGTCGTCTGAAAACCATAGATTTCGGTTTTCAGACGACCTTTTTATTGTCTAAGTTCAGCCTCAGTCCGATTTATTTACATTTTTCTTTAGCCGCATTGACGGCGGCGGTCAGGCTTTTTTCGTTGACTTCGCCGGTGATGGTTTGTTTGTAGCCGCATTTCGGGGCTTCGACGACGGTGAACGGCAATACGCCGACGTTGTTGCCGTAAGACTTCATGAAATTGCGGCTGTCCGCGCCGGTATAACGCCAAACATGATAGCTGACGGGGGTTTGTTTCAGGAATTTGCCGATGTTGTCGGAAGTATCCAACGCGATGCCGACCATATCGACGCTGCCTTTTTTCTGCGCTTTGTACCACGCGGACATGGCGGGCATTTCCTTACGGCACGGACCGCACCAAGTCGCCCACAGGTTCACCACGCGCACAGGGGCTTTGAGTGATTGCAGGCTTTGCGGCTTGTTGTCGTTCCAGCCCGCCAGCGGGTCGGCGGCAAACGCAGGGGCAGACAGGGCGGCAGTCATCAAAACAGGGGCAAGCAATAATTTTTTCATAAGTTCCATCCTTTGCATCAATCAGATGATGGCATTGTAACCCCTTTCAGCGTGCTGTCTATGGAGAAAATGAAGATGTTGGATTTTAGCGGTAAAAAATGACGATTATTGGGTGATAAGTTGAGGAAATCGCCAATGCAGCCGATAATATAGTGGATTAACTTTAAACCAGTACGGCGTTGCCTCGCCTTAGCTCA
>JUNU01000323.1 GCA_001067655.1 Neisseria lactamica | reverse complement strand
GTTTTTGCGGTGTTCGGTCATGGTTTTGGATTGGGGATGTTCGAGTGCGCCGATGCCGCCTTCTTGATAGGCGCGTATCCATCGTCGCAGGTGGGTTCGGGAGATGCCGTAGTGGTCTGCGGTACGCTGTTGGCTGCGTATGTGCAGATAGTGGAGTACGGCTTGGTATTTGAAGTGTAATGTATATTTGCTCATAAAAAAA
>JUNU01000322.1 GCA_001067655.1 Neisseria lactamica | reverse complement strand
GTACTGTCTGCGGCTTCGTCGCCTTGTCCTGATTTAAATTTAATCCACTATACCGAGCTAAGGTGTGTCAGTACGTTGATCATCCGCAACGCCGAAGCGGCTGCCATACCCCGGTAAACACAGTGATGCAGCAGAACAGTATGGGCTTTCTCAAATAAAGCCCGCGTTACGGTTTGCGCTTGGTCTAAAGGTCGTCTGAAACGGTTTTCAGACGACCTTTTTTCGTACTGCCTTAACCTGTATTGCGCAAACCTTGTGCCACGCCGTTGATGGTCAGGTGCACCATCAGGAGGGTGTGCGGGTCGTGCGGGTCTTTGCGCAGGCGTTTGAGCATGGCGACTTGCAGGCCGTTAAGCGCGTTCAGGTACGGAATCCGCAGGGCAAGCGAGCGGGCAAGGCTGCGGTTGTCGCGCAAGAGTTCGTCGGTTTGCAAAAGGTCGAGTAGGGCTTTGCGGCTGCGTTGGTATTCTTCCTTAATCATGTCGAAGATGACGGCGGCTTTTTCGGGCGATTCGCTCAAGCCGGCGTAGTTTTCGGCGAGGGTGATGTCGGTTTTCGCCATGACTTGTTCCATATTGGAGAGCATGGCTTGGAAGAATGGGTTGTGCTGCGCGTGTTCCCGCAGGGCGGCGAGGGTTTCGGGTTTGCCTTCGCACAGGCTTTCCACTGCGCTGCCGAAGCCGTACCACGCGGGCAGCATGAGGCGGTTTTGCATCCATGAGAACACCCACGGTATCGCGCGCAAATCCTGAATCCGCGCCAAGGTCTTGCGGCTGGCGGGGCGGCTGCCGAGGTTGAGGGTGGCGATTTCCTGTATGGGGCTGGTTTGCAGGAAATAGTCGATGAAGTCGGGGTGGGTAATCAGCTCGCGGTAGTATTTGAACGATACGTCCGACAATGCCTGCATGAGCGCGGGTTCGGGGTCTTTTTGATCGGGCAGCAGGCTGGCTTCGAGCGTGGCGGCGACGAGGGTTTCGAGGTTGCGCACGGCGTTGCCGGGGTCGGCGTATTTGGCGGTGATGACTTCGCCTTGCTCGGTGATGCGGATTTGTCCGGCTACGCTGCCTGCGGGTTGGGCGAGAATGGCTTGGTAAGACGGGCCGCCGCCGCGTCCGACGCTGCCGCCGCGGCCGTGGAAGAGGCGCATACGAACATCGTATTTTTTAAAGAGTTCGACCAAACCCAATTCCGCCTGATAGAGACACCAAGAGCTGGTCACGTAGCCGCCGTCTTTGTTGGAATCGGAATAGCCGAGCATGATTTCCTGAATGTTGTCGCGGCTTTGCAGCAGGTCGCGGTACCATTCGTTGCTGAACATGGTTTCCATGACGGGGCAGGCGTTTTCGAGGGCTTCGATGGTTTCGAAGAGCGGGACGATGTTGATGCGGCTTTGCGGTTTGCCGTTTTCAATCGTCAACAGGCCGCTTTCTTTGAGCAGCAGCGCGAGCGCGAGCAGGTCGCTGGGCTGTTCGCAGTTGGAGATGATGCTTTGGGTAACGGCGTTTTCACCGAATTCGTCTTTGATGTTGCGCGCTTCGTTGAAAATCGCCATTTCGCGGCGGGTGTGTTCGCTGTAAGTGATGAACGGGCTGGACAGCGGACGCTGGTGTTTCAACTCGCGCAGCAGGACGGTTTGTTTTTCCGTTTCGGAAAGGCTGGCGTAGTCTTCCAAACCGGCGTGTTTGAAGAGTTCGGCAACGACATCGGCGTGTTTTTCCGCGTGTTGGCGCAAGTCGAGCGGCATCATGTGGAAGCCGAACACGGACACGGAGCGGATCAGGTCGGCGAGCCTGCCTTCGCCCAAAAGTGCGCTGCCGTTGTCGCGTAGGGAGCGTTGCAGCTTGTGGAGGTCGTCTGAAAACTCTTGCGCGGAGGCATAAGGCATCATGAAGCCGAATTTGCAGCCCATGCCCAAACCGAGCGAACGGGCTTTGCCCATGACGCGCGCCATAATGTAGGCGATGGCGCGGCGGTACGGCTCTTCGGTGCGGGCGATTTCTTCGTCGGGCGATTCGTCGGACAACGCCATCACGTCGTCGTTGACTTTGACGCGGCGGACGGAAAGCGGCAGCTCGCGGTAGAGTTTGTCGAGTTCGCCTCGGTAAAAACGGAACACCGCGTCGGCATGGCGGCGGAAAGCGAAACGCAAGGTTTCGGCAGATACGAACGGATTGCCGTCGCGGTCGCCGCCTATCCAGCCGCCGATTTTTAAGATGTCGGGCACGTCAACATCAGGATAGGTCGTCTGAAACTCGCGTTCCATGCTGCGGTAGAGTTTGGGCAGCGCCTCGAAGAAACTCATCGGGAAGATGGATACGCCGTTGTTGATTTCATCGTTGACGCTGAGTTTGTGGTGGCGCGTTTCACTGGTTTGCCACAAGCCCAGCAAAATAGTGTCGATTTCGCGACGCAATTCCGCCAGCGCGTCGGCATGGGTGCAGCGTTCGCGGCGGGGCAGGAGGGCGCGGATGCGGCGGTTGAAGTTCAACACGGTTTGGCGTTGCACTTCGGTCGGATGCGCGGTCAAAACGGCGGTAACATTGGTCGTATTTAATTGTTTTTGAACCGCCTTGCCGCCGATTTTCGCCGCTTTGAGTTTGCGTACTGTTTCCGCCAAGCTGCCTTCCGCGCCGCCGTGTCCCGCTTCTTCGTGGATTTGGCGACGGCGTTCGTGGTGTACGTCTTCGGCGATGTTCAGAATCTGCGCGAACAAGCCGCAGGCAAGCGTCAGGTCGTGGGTTTGCTGTTCGTCCAGTTGCGGCAAAACCTTCTCAATCAAAGCCGCGCTGTCGTCTGAAGTGGACAACAGCTTGACCGTTTCCACCACCAAAGGCGAGGCTTCTTCGTGCAGAAGTTTGTACAAAGACTGTTTCAAAAATTCCGCGTCTGCTGCCAGAGCGGCGTCCTTGGGATTGTTCAGGATATGCAGTTGCATGATTTTCTCTCTTTATTTATCTTAAAAACAAACGTAAAACATTGTATAGCAGGTCGTCTGAAACCGCCATCGGAAAAGGTGTTGCAAAACGCTGAAACTTGATGTAACCCGCGTCCGCGCAAGCCGAGCCGTTAATTCCTTAACAAAGCCGCCCGTGCATTTCAGTCTGATTATTCTGCCGTTCGTATCCGCAGCATAGTCCGAAGTGTAGAAATCCCGTAAAATATAGTGGATTAACTTTAAACCAGTACGGCGTTGCCTCGCCTTAGCTCAA
>JUNU01000321.1 GCA_001067655.1 Neisseria lactamica | reverse complement strand
ACTGAAGGATGGTTTGAAGGGACCGATACCATTTACAGCAGCGTTTCCTACACCACCCCAACCAACGTTGAAAACCTGACTTTGACAGGCAGCAACAACATCTTCGGTATTGGCAATTATGGCAACAATACCCTGACCGGCAACAGCGGACACAATCGCTTGAGTGGCGAAGACGGCAACGACACTCTATACGGCATGAGCGGCGACGACACACTGTCAGGCGGTAATGGATATGACTACCTCAATGGTGGAGACGGTGATGACTATATTGCAGGTGGCTTGGGTAGCGACACCATCGTCACAGGTGCGGGCAGAGACACCGTCGCCTTTACTGCATCAGATATCCGTGACGGCAGCACAGATCGTTTGACAGACTTCAACCCTTATATGGACAAACTCGACCTGTCTGCTATGCGTTCATTATTGAGTGGCAACAATGCAAAGTTGAGCTTGTCAGAAATGTTCGTCAGCAACCCTTCTTATTACGATGCCGACCGCTCTTATCTCGTTTTTGATTCAGCACAGCAAACTCTTGCTTATCGTGCGGCAGGTGCAAGCAGTAATACTGTATTTGCCAAATTCGATAGCGACCAAGCAGTATGGTTGAACGCATCCAATATCATCGGCTAAAGATTCGCTAAAAAGAACTGACAGTTTGAAACGAATCTGCTTTTTAAATTCCAAGGCAAAGATTTAAAACAAACGTAAAACAAATCGTCCGTTCATTCTAAGCTGATTCAATATAAAACGTCGTCTGAAAACTCAATTACAGGTTTCAGACGACGTTTTGGTTTCTAAGATCCGTGTTGTTGACATCTACAAGATCTTTCATCGAATCAGAAGCTCTCCCTCAAACTCAAGTTTCAAATCCTAAATTGACATGGAAGAAAATTGATTTAAGCGGTTGCTTGAAACTATATTTACCAATCAATTTATAGTGGATTAACTTTAAATCAGGACAAGGCGACGAAGCCGCAGACAGT
>JUNU01000320.1 GCA_001067655.1 Neisseria lactamica | reverse complement strand
ACTGTCTGCGGCTTCGTCGCCTTGTCCTGATTTAAAGTTAATCCACTATATCAAACGCTTGTCAGACGGACGCATTTTTTGCAAACGATGTTTCCGATATTCAAATCCTCATGAAAAAAACGTCGTCTGAAACCGATTTTCAGACGACGTTTGTCATTTATGTGTATGGCAGAGTTATTCCGCTTTCTCCAGTAAAGCGAAGCCTTCCGCTTTGTTCCTCGGGCGCGCGCCCTGCCAGATTTTCGTCCAGCCTTGTGGCGCGTCGGTGTTTTTAGGTTGCTGCACCAGACGGTAGCGGCAGGCAGCGTCGTCGATATGGGGTTTCAAGTCGCTGTATTGCGCCCAAGCGATGCGGGCGCGGTGGTCTTCGGCGGCGATGCTGATACATTCGAGGTCGTCTGAAAGCCGTTGTTTCAGTTCGGGGGAGAGGGAGGCTTCCATTTGGAGGACGACGGGCGCGTGACTTTTGGCGGCATCAAGCCAAGGCAGGAACAGGGTCATCAGCAATGCCCACGCCAGCGTAACGCCTGCCGCCCAGTTGGTGACGGCTTGTCTGCCGCGGATGTTTTTGCGGGTAATCGCCCACAGCCACAATGGGGTGAATAGCAGGGCGACCGCCATCGGCATCGGGTCGATGTCAGGCGTGTAATACGGGCTGAAATAGGCGGCGCGTTCGGCGAGTTTGGCAGGCCAGCCGTAGTTCATGGCGAAGAAGCCCGTCCACAGGAAAATGGCGAAAAGTCCGAACGCCATGATGCCGAACCAGTTGATAAACGCCGCTGCGCCGCGCCGCAGTCCGTCCAGTTGCGCCGCGCCGAGCAGGGCGAGCGGGGGCAGCAGCCAAACGAGGTTGTCTTGCAGGCGTTGCGGGCTGACGGCAAGGATGCTGATCACGATAAAGAACCATGAAATGCACAATACGCTCCAGTTTTTTTCGCGTATGCGGGGGCGGCTCAACGTCCATGCAGCGAGCGGCCACGCGGGCAGCGTGAACCAGAGCAGGTTTTTCAGGTAATAGAACAGGCTGAAGGTCGTCTGAAAATCACCCAAGCCGCCGAATGCGCCGAGCGAGTAGTGGTGCAGCCAGAAGGAAAAGAGTTCGGGCTGGGTTCTGGAGAAGATGAGCGGATAAACCGTCAGCAGCGGCAGTCCGATGGCGAACGATCCGACCAGCGTCAGGTAATAGCGTTTGACGCGCCATTTCTCATCGAGCAGTAGGGCGGGTGCTAAAAACATCAGAGCGGCGGTCATCAGATAGCCCGATGAGAGCGACAGCAACGCCCAGCCGCCGCCCAGCAGCAGGGAGGAGGTAATGACGCGGCGTTGCGCCAACGAAAAGCCGCACAATATCATGCCCGACGCGGCAAAGGCGACGGAAGCGGGGTTGAGGAAGTGCGCGACCGAGAGCAGCCCGATGCTGCCGATCAGAATGAGGACGACGCTGCGCCCATGGTGCCTGCCCAAAAAGTTGAATCCGGCAAAACCGCAGGCGGTCAGCCCGATAATCGTGAAGAAAACGCCCGCAAACCGCGCGGCATCATAAGCGTCCGCCGCCCAAGGCGACAACAGGTGTTTGAACGCCGCCGCCACCCACAAATAGACGGGCGGAATCTGAAAATCCGGCTGTCCCAACACATGGGCGACCAATGGCGTCGCGCCTGCGTCTAAGGCTTCGACGGCGGTAAAGACGGTGGGTTCGGCGGGATTCCACAAGTCGTGCGAAAACACGCCCGGCCACAGCCAGGCAAATGCCATCAGCAGCAAGAGCCAGGGTTTTTCATGGGTTTTGGCAGGTCGGCGCGGGTCTGGCGGGGTGTAAGTGAGCATAGTTTTGAGGATGTGAACGTATTTTCGTGTAGTTTAGCAAAGATTCGGCGGGAGGTCGTCTGAAAGGAAGGATTTGGTTTTTTACTGCATTCAAACCACGTTTTCAGACGACCTTATATCGACGCTGCCGCTGACGCAAATCAAGTGCAGGCAAATCCCGCCTTTACCGATACGCCCCGTTCGCGGATAATTGAGAACATTCCCATTTCCGTTTCCAACTTTGACAAAGGATACATCATGGCATTTCTGAAACTGACCGAACAAAACGTGCAGGGCAAAACCGTCCTCATCCGCGCCGATATGAACGTGCCGTTCAAAGACGGCAAAATCAGCGACGACACCCGTATCCGCGCCTCGCTCGCGTCCATCAAATACTGCTTGGACAACGGCGCATCCGTTATCGTAATGACCCACTTGGGCCGCCCGACCGAAGGCGAGTTCCATCCTGAAGACGATGTCGCGCCCGTTGCCGCGCACTTGGGCAACTTGTTGGGCAAAGACGTGAAAGTATTGAACGACTGGCGTGAAAACAAACCCGCTCTGAACGCGGGCGATGTCGTCATGCTGCAAAACGTGCGCATCAACAAAGGCGAGAAGAAAAACGATTTGGAACTGGGCAAAGCCTATGCCGCCTTGTGCGACGTGTTCGTCAACGACGCGTTCGGCACCGCCCACCGCGCCCAAGCCTCGACCGAAGCCGTCGCCCAAGCCGCGCCCGTTGCCTGCGCCGGCGTATTGATGGCGGGCGAACTCGACGCTTTGGGCAAAGCCTTGAAACAGCCCGCGCGCCCGATGGTGGCGATTGTCGCCGGCAGCAAAGTGTCCACCAAGCTGACCATCCTCGAATCGCTGGCGGACAAAGTCGACCAACTCATCGTCGGCGGCGGCATTGCCAACACCTTCCTCTTGGCGGAAGGCAAAGCCATCGGCAAATCGCTGGCGGAACATGATTTGGTGGAAGAATCCAAAAAAATTATGGCGAAAATGGCGGCCAAAGGCGGCTCCGTACCGCTGCCGACCGATGTCGTCGTTGCCAAAGCCTTCGCTGCCGATGCCGAAGCGGTCGTGAAAGACATTGCCGACGTTGCCGAAGACGATATGATTTTGGACATCGGTCCGAAATCCGCCGCCGCGCTTGCCGAACTGCTCAAAGCCGCAGGCACGGTGGTGTGGAACGGCCCGGTCGGCGTGTTCGAGTTTGACCAGTTCGCAGGCGGCACGAAAGCCCTTGCCGAAGCCATCGCCCAAAGCAAAGCGTTCTCGATTGCGGGTGGCGGCGACACTTTGGCGGCGATTGCCAAATTCGGCGTTACCGACAAAATCGGCTACATCTCCACCGGCGGCGGCGCGTTCCTCGAATTCTTGGAAGGCAAAGAGTTGCCCGCCGTAGCGGCTTTGGAAAAACGCGGCGCGTAAGCGGTTTGACGTAAAAAAGAGGTCGTCTGAAAACCTGAATCGGGTTTCAGACGACCTCTTTATAGTGGATTAAATTTAAATCAGGACAAGGCGACGAAGCCGCAGACAGTA
>JUNU01000319.1 GCA_001067655.1 Neisseria lactamica | reverse complement strand
TACTGTCTGCGGCTTCGTCGCCTTGTCCTGATTTAAATTTAATCCACTATAACGAACAAAGAAAGAATCAATGCTGCCGTTTTATAACTTTATTTGGCTGATAGTGGTCGCCATACTGGGCTTGATGCTTGTCGATATGATGTTGAAGGCTGAAAGACCGTTGTTTAAAGCAATGGCTGTCAGGTTCAATGTGTTTTTGCTGTGCTGTTTGGGCGTTCAGGCGTGGAGCGTGTGGATGGGGCAGCAAAAGCCGGAGGAGTATGTGCTTCGGGAGGATACGGTGGTAGATGGTTTTTCATTGCCCGCTGGAACGAAGTTGCATTTTCGGTGGAAAAAGGATATCGAATCTTACGAGTATGCCGTATTCCCCAAGCCCGTCGAATGGAAGGGTGTAATGATTAAGGCGGTGGAACGGGAGTTTTATGACCAAAATATGGGCGAAGGCGTCTTTTTGAAGCTGGCGGAAGTAGCCGATCAGAAACCGGTTTGGTCGGAAGGTTGGTTGTGTCGGGTGGACGCTGAAGATTTTGGGTGGAAGTATGTCGGTACGAAGGATAAGCGAACGTCTGCTCCTGAAGATTACCAACTGACAGGATGTCAGTTGGATGGCTCTTTCGCGCTGCCGGTACCGCAATTGGGCGAAAATGTGCAGCTTGGTTTGCGTGAAGTGAAATATATGGAATCCGATGAATCCGGCAAAGTTTGGCTGGCATGGTTGGCTTCTGAAAATATGCCCTTTACAGGCTTGATAACGCTGGACGATAAAAAGAATATTGTGAGACCTTTGCAAAATTCCCCAAAATCCCCTAAATTCCCACCAAGACATTTAG
>JUNU01000318.1 GCA_001067655.1 Neisseria lactamica | reverse complement strand
AAGGAAAAATTTGAACGTAGCAAACCGCACGTAAACGTTGGCACCATTGGTCACGTTGACCATGGTAAAACCACCCTGACTGCTGCTTTGACTACTATTTTGGCTAAAAAATTCGGTGGTGCTGCAAAAGCTTACGACCAAATCGATAACGCTCCCGAAGAAAAAGCCCGCGGTATTACCATTAATACCTCACACGTAGAATACGAAACCGAAACCCGCCACTACGCACACGTAGACTGCCCGGGACACGCCGACTACGTTAAAAACATGATTACCGGTGCCGCACAAATGGACGGCGCAATCTTGGTATGTTCCGCTGCTGACGGTCCTATGCCGCAAACCCGCGAACACATCCTGTTGGCACGCCAAGTAGGCGTACCTTACATCATCGTATTCATGAACAAATGCGACATGGTTGACGATGCCGAGCTGTTGGAACTGGTTGAAATGGAAATCCGTGACTTGCTGTCAAGCTACGACTTCCCTGGCGACGACTGCCCGATCGTACAAGGCTCTGCACTGAAAGCCTTGGAAGGCGACGCCGCTTACGAAGAAAAAATCTTCGAACTGGCTGCCGCATTGGACAGCTACATCCCGACTCCAGAGCGTGCCGTGGACAAACCGTTCCTGTTGCCTATCGAAGACGTATTCTCTATCTCCGGTCGTGGTACAGTAGTAACCGGCCGTGTAGAGCGCGGTGTCATCCACGTTGGTGACGAGATCGAAATCGTAGGTCTGAAAGAAACCCAAAAAACCACTTGTACCGGTGTTGAAATGTTCCGCAAACTGCTGGACGAAGGTCAAGCCGGTGACAACGTAGGCGTATTGCTGCGCGGTACCAAACGTGAAGAAGTGGAACGCGGTCAAGTATTGGCTAAACCGGGTACCATCACTCCGCACACCAAATTCAAAGCAGAAGTGTACGTATTGAGCAAAGAAGAGGGTGGTCGTCATACTCCGTTCTTCGCTAACTACCGTCCTCAATTCTACTTCCGTACTACCGACGTAACCGGCGCGGTTACTTTGGAAGAAGGTGTAGAAATGGTTATGCCTGGTGAGAACGTAGCCATCACTGTAGAACTGATTGCGCCTATCGCTATGGAAGAAGGTTTGCGCTTTGCGATTCGCGAAGGTGGCCGTACCGTAGGTGCAGGTGTGGTTTCTTCTATCATCGCTTAA
>JUNU01000317.1 GCA_001067655.1 Neisseria lactamica | reverse complement strand
GCGACCGGGCGGTTTGTTGCTATGATACGGGTGTTCCGATATACAAGGTCGGATATTTGTATCCGACATTCATACTTCATGCTTCTAAAACATAAGAAACAGGCTGTCGGATTCGAGAATCCGACCTACGTTTTCAGACGACCTGTATCTTGACTGCACGTCTATTTCACATACCAAATAAAATCGCCATGTTCGTTTTCGGGGCTGTTGGCAGGGTCGGCGAGTATCACGACCTTCACCTTGCCGCCATAGCCCGCATCGCGTAGAAACAAGGGTACGCCGAGCTGCTTGGACGTATGTATCGCGCCCGCCAGCATCCAGGCGGGTTTGGGCGCGGCAATCAGGTTTTGCGCCATCGTGTGGTCTTTAAACTGCTGCATGGACACCAGCCCGTCGGTGCTGCCGTGGTTGCCGCCCATGATTTTGCCCAAAGCCTCGCGCACGCGCGCATCGCCACCCGCTTTTCCTTGCGGCACAAACGAAGCCGCTTGGCGCACGGTGGCACGTTCGGGGTTTGCTGCCAAAACTTTGGCTTTTTGTCCCATCAGAAAATGGACGAGCGTGCTGTAATCCTGCCATTGCCATGCGTTGTTCCAGCCCATTTTTTCATTCAGTCGGCGCGGCGTGGTTTTACCGCCCGACTGCATCCATGCCTGCACTTCGCCGACCTGCCGCTGCTGCGAAGCGTCCAGCATTTCCAAAAGCACCGAGCCTGACTGCCTTGACTCGGCGGTCTGCGCCAACAGCCATGCTTCCGCGTTGTGGTGCGCCGCTTCGTCGTGTTTCTCGCCGATTAAGACGACATCCGCCTCTTTCAACTGCTGCACTAAGGCTTCGGGCGCAATTTCTCGCCCCGCCTGCGTATCGTAAATCCGTCCTTGCGGCGCAGCGGCATGGACGGCGGCTGCCGCGAACAGCCAAGCAGCAGCGGCGAGCCTGTATAAAATCGGTTTGAACATCATGTTTGTCCTGTCGGTTTGGGGTCGTCTGAAACGGCGTTTGCGCTTTTCAGACGACCTTTTAGAATTTCAAGGTCAGACCGCCGTATATCGTCCGCCCGCGTCCCGTACCTTGGTTGACGTTGTTGCCCTCGCCCAGATTGCCTGTGGCGAGCGTGCCGCCGCTGAGCGGATAGTTGTAAACGCGGTTGGTCAGGTTGTCGATATTGAAGAAGAAACGCAGGTTTTTACGCGCCTGCCAAGTGGCGTAAAGGTCGATAATTTTGGGATTGCCGGCAACTTGGCGGGTCGTCTGAACCTGAGTATCGACATCCACGCCTTCCGCTACGGTGTCTTTGCCCGTATAGCTGATGCGCGTACCGACTGTCAGGCGGTTGCCCAGCCAGCGCGTTCCCGCATCCACCATCCAAACGCTGGAAGGCATGGCGCGGATATGGGAGAAGCCCAAATCGGCAAGGAAATCATGCGGGAAGGTGGTGCGCGTTTTGCTCCACGCTAGATTGATGTAGCCGCGCCCGAAGTCGTAACCGCCTTCGATTTCCCAACCGCGCATCTTGGTGGTGTCGGGCATATTGCGGAACACGCCTATCGTGTTGCTGTCGCTGCCGACCGCCTCGTCGATGGTGCAACGCTGTACGCCGTTGTCCCGACAGATGTAAAACTGATCTTGGACGATATAGTTCTTCACGCGGTTGTTGAAATAACCGACTTTCAGGTTGAGAGTGTCGTCCGCTTTCCAGATGCCTTGTTTGTGGATGTTGAAGCCGATGTCGCGGTTGAACGAAGACTCGCCTCTCAGATAAGGATTGACCGAATACGGGCTGCCTTGGACGTTGTTGACGTACATGAATTCCTGCACGGTCGGGCTGCGGCTGCTTTTGCCGATATTGGCGTAAACCTGCAACCAGTCCCACGGCTTGTAAGCGACGCCGAAACGCGGATTCAGATGGTCTTCTTTGCGGTTGAACCGGATGTCGCCGCCGCGCGGCAGGATAATCGCGCCGCCGTCGTCGGTCGGCGGCAGATAGCCGCGCAAGCCGTAGCGCTCATAACCCAAACCGGCATGAAGCGTCCATTTCCCGGGTTTCCACTCGGCATCGAAAAATGCGCTGTCGAGGTTTTGTTTACCTTCGGCAAGCAGCATGGTGTTGTTTTCGTAATTGCTGTTGTAGCGCGTACGCATGAATTTCGCGCCGTAGTTCAACGACAATTCGCTGTTGCCGATGTCGGTGGTCGAGCGGTTTTGCAGGGTCAGCGAAGTGGTCGGGCTGCGCGTGGTGCGTCCGACGTAATCCTCGCGCGCGCTTTCGCCCTGTAAAAACTTCTGCCGCGCATTGCTGAAAGATGCGTCAAGCTGGAGATCCACCCAGTCGGACAAAGGGTTGTAGCGGTATTTCAGCAAACCCGTCTGCGTATTGACCTGCAAAGGACTGTGGTTGTTGGTGAAGCGCGCACGGTTCATCATATGCCCGAGGATAATGCTGTGGTAACGGCTGGGGCGGATGTACAACTTGTTGAGCGTACCCCACGAACGGATGCCGCTTTCCGCCGCCGTATCCGCGTCGAACTCATCGCCGGTAATCACTTCGCCCGCACCGTTTTTATAGCCGCTCTTGCGCTTGCCGCTGATCGCGCTAAGAAAGCCGATGCTGCCGCCGTTTTCAAATTCGTGGCGAACCGCCGCGCCCATCATGCCGTTTTTGCCGTAGCCGTTCGTACCTTGACGATAGGTCGTCTGAAAACCGAATTTGCGGTCTTTGGCAACCAAATCATCCACATCCAACGTCCGCAATTCGGCATTGCCCGCCAAGGCGTTCACGCCGCCCACGCCGGCAACCGAACCGCGCGATACATCGATACCCGCAATAAAATTCTCATCGACGTAAGTCGTGTTGCCGTTCCAACCGTGCGCCGGATTGGCTTGAAAAAAGGTCTGCGTTACGCCGTCCACCGTCGTATTCACGCGCCCGAAGCCTTCCAGCCCGCGGATATTGACGGCAAAACCGCCCTGCCCCAGATCATGTTGCGTAAACGTACCGGGCATGGTGCGGATCAGCGTGTTCGCATCCTGCCCCAATTCGTCCGCATCGCGGTGGCTGACCGCAGAAGGCGTTCGAAACGGCTTGTCCGCACGCTTTCCACGCACTTCAACCGTCGGCAGTACGCCCACGGCAGCGGCACGGTATTCGTCGGCGGCAATTTGATTATTGGAAGATTCGGCAAAAGCAGAAGCGGGAATAGCGGAAACCGCTAGAAAAAGAAGGGTAAATTTTGATTTGAAAAGCATTGCTTGAATATGTCGCCTATTTTGAGGTTTAAGAGACGAGCAGACGCAAAACGCAAGTGAACCGCAGGATGTTTTGCAAAGTAATAAAATTAAATTCATCTATTTATAATATTAATGATACAGATTATCATTTAATTTTGACATCGGGTCAATCTTCATTAAAAAAGTAACGAAAAATCAAAGCAAACCGAGACTATGCCGCCTCGGTTTAATGTGAATCCGTCAAACCGCAAAATTTACGGCAAAACCGACTCCCCTACCCTTGCGCCAAGCCCCAACCTTTCGTCCAAACCCCTTATAAAAACAATACAATTCGGCTACAATAGCCCTTTGCATTTTTTCAGACGACCTTAGCGAAACGTCGTCTGAAACCGAAATACCGAAACCATAGAGAATCACAACATGACCGATTACAGCAAAACCGTAAACCTGCTCGAAAGCCCGTTTCCGATGCGCGGCAACCTTGCCAAGCGCGAGCCTGCGTGGCTGAAAAGCTGGTACGAGCACAAACGCTATCAAAAACTGCGCGAAATCGCCAAAGGCCGTCCGAAATTCATCCTGCACGACGGCCCGCCGTATGCCAACGGCGACATCCACATCGGTCATGCCGTCAACAAAATCCTTAAAGACATCATTATCCGCAGCAAAACCCAAGCCGGTTTCGATGCGCCTTATGTGCCGGGCTGGGACTGCCACGGTCTGCCCATCGAAGTGATGGTGGAAAAGCTGCACGGCAAAGACATGCCTAAAGCGCGTTTCCGCGAATTGTGCCGCGAATACGCCGCCGAACAGATCGCCCGCCAGAAAAAAGACTTCATCCGTCTGGGCGTGTTGGGCGATTGGGACAATCCCTACCTGACCATGGATTTCAAAACCGAGGCGGATACCGTGCGTATGCTCGGCGAAATCTACAAATCAGGCTATCTCTACCGCGGCGCAAAACCGGTTCAATTCTGCTTGGACTGCGGCTCTTCGCTGGCGGAAGCGGAAGTGGAATACAAAGACAAAGTATCGCCTGCGATTGACGTCGGCTATCCGTTTAAAGACACCGCCGCGCTTGCCGCCGCATTCGGTTTGTCCGGCATCGAAGGCAAAGCGTTTGCCGTCATCTGGACGACCACGCCTTGGACGCTGCCCGCGAGCCAAGCCGTATCTGCGGGTGCGGACGTGGTTTACCAACTGATTGATACGCCCAAAGGCAAATTGGTGCTGGCGAAAGATTTGGCGGAAGACGCGCTCAAACGCTACGGCTTCGTTTCAGACGACCTCAGCGTCCTCGCGGAAACCACCGGCGACAAGCTGGAAAACCTGCACATGAACCATCCGTTCCTCGAACGCGATATTCCCATGCTCAACGGCGAACACGTTACCACTGACGCCGGTACGGGCTTGGTGCACACCGCCCCCGCACACGGTTTGGAAGACTACGCCGTCTGCAACAAATACGGCATCGAGCTTTACAACCCCGTCAACGCCGAAGGCAAATACATCAGCGAAACGCCGCGCGTCGCAGGCATGAGCGTTTGGGAAGCGAATCCCGTCATCCTGCAATGGCTGGAAGAAACCGGCAACCTCTTGGCAAGCAGCAAAATCGAACACAGCTACGCCCACTGCTGGCGCCACAAAACCCCGCTGATTTACCGCGCGACAGGTCAATGGTTTGTCGGCATGGACAAAGCCGGCAGCGACGGCAAGACCCTGCGCGACAAAGCCATCAAAGCCGTGGACGACACCGAATTCTTCCCGTCATGGGGTCGCGCGCGCCTCGAAGCCATGATTGAAGGCCGCCCCGACTGGGTCGTTTCGCGCCAACGCTACTGGGGCACGCCGATGACCTTCTTTGTCCACAAAGAAACGGGCGAGCTGCATCCGAACTCCGCCGAGCTTTTGGAAAAAATCGCTCTGAAAATCGAAGAAAAAGGCATCGAGGCATGGTTCTCACTCGATAAAAGCGAATTGTTGAGCGCGGAAGATTGCGAAAACTACGACAAGCTTTCCGACACGATGGACGTATGGTTCGACTCTGGCTCGACCCATTACTCCGTCTTAAAACAACGCGAAGAATTGGACTGGCCCGCCGACCTCTACCTCGAAGGCAGCGACCAACACCGCGGCTGGTTCCAATCCTCCATGCTGACCGGCTGCGCCTCATCCATGGGGCGCGCCCCGTACAAACAGCTTCTGACCCACGGTTTCGTGGTTGACCAAAACGGCCGCAAAATGTCGAAATCCATCGGCAACGTCGTCGCGCCGCAAGAAGTCTATAACGAATTCGGCGCAGACATCCTGCGCCTGTGGGCGGCATCCACCGATTACAGCGGCGAATTGGCGATTTCCAAAGAAATCCTCAAACGCGTCACCGAAAGCTACCGCCGCATCCGCAACACCTTGAGCTTCCTGTTTGCCAACCTCAGCGATTTCGATCCGTTCGAACACACCGTACCGCAGGCAGACATGGTCGAAATCGACCGCTACGCCTTAGTATTGGCGCGCCAACTGCAAGAGCGTCTGGCGGGCGACTACTATCCGCGCTACGCCTTCCACTTCGCCGTGAAAGACATCGTCGCCTTCTGCTCGGAAGACTTGGGCGCGTTCTACCTCGACATCCTGAAAGACCGCCTCTACACCACCCAAGCCGACAGCCACGCCCGCCGCAGCGCGCAAACCGCCCTGTATCACATCACGCGCAGCCTGGTTCTCTTGATTGCACCGATTTTGTGCTTCACCGGCGAAGAAGCGTGGGACATCATCGGCGGCGGCGAAGAAGACAGCGTCCTCTTCCACACCTGGCACGAGTTCCCGCCCATCAACGAAAAAGCCGAAGCCGAACTGGTGAAAAAATGGACGGCAGTCCGCGAAGTCCGCGAAGCCGTAACCGCTGCCATCGAGCCTTTGCGCACCGACAAAACCGTCGGTTCGTCATTGCAGGCAGAAGCCGAAATCACCGCACCGGAAGCCACCGCCGACTACCTGAACGCCTTGGGAGAAGAATTGCGCTTTGCCCTCTTGGTGTCCAAAGTCGAAGTCAAAACCGGCAGCGAACTCGCCGTTACCGCCAAAGCCAGCGACGGCGAAAAATGCGAACGCTGCTGGCACTACACCCACGACATCGGCACAGTCGCAGGACATGAAACCATCTGCAAACGCTGCGCCGAGAATGTCGACGGCAAAGGCGAAGAGCGGCATTACGCTTAAGCTCGTCTGAAAAAAGGTCGTCTGAAACCGAATCAGGTTTTCAGACGACCTTTTGTTATCGACCTCCCAAACAGGGAAATCCGTTCAATATTTCTTAACGCCCCATCAATCCGCAATCTCTGCAAACTTCTCCCAATTTGCCAATACATACGCTACAGCCGCCGCCATATCGTCGTCCGCGATTTCGTAATATTCGCCGTCCAATTCCTCAAAATCCGGAAACTTAGCACGAATCTCGTCCAAAGATGCCCCGTTGTCCGCCATTTCCTCGATTTTTGCGCCGTCCCGCTCGTATAAAGCCTTCGCCTTATCCAAAATCTTAGGCGTCGGTTTAATCCGCCAGCGGCGCAGGCTGTCGGCAACGGGATTATGGAACACATATTCGCCGTAACCCGCCGCAATCAGTTGCACAAAGCCGCCCTCCTGAATTTGGCTGTCAAAATAGCAGTAAGCCGTCAGCGTGTGCTGTTCGTCGTTCAAACACCGCATTTCCTCATCGCCTGCCGCATCCGTATAATCCAAATACGCCGCGCTCAATGTGTAGAGGAATTCTGCCGCATCTTGAGGGTTCAAATCATCCTGCCGGAAAAGTGTCGTCATGTTAAAGCCCGTCTGAAATAAAGTGGATTTAAAGCTGATTTATAAAAACTGCATTATAACCAAAGCATTATCAAATCAAAACTTCTTTTCAGACGACCTTTTGCGCTGCACAAGAAGGCGATATATCGTACAATAAGGTCGGACTTACCAAGGAAAAATCATGAACGCAAACACCGAAACCGTCGTTATCCACCCCAAAGACCTGCCGCTGCACTGCTCCGGCCCCAATCACGAAACTTGGAACGGTCATCCGCGCGTCTTCCTTCCAATTCAGTCCGACAGCGACATCGAATGCCCCTATTGCGGAACGCGTTACCATCTCGAAGGCCACATTCCCCACCACCACTATTGAGACGCTATGAAGAGATCCGCCCTCCTGCTGTTGCTCGGACTGTGTACCGCCTGCGGTTCGTATAAAGCCGTCCGCCCCGATGCCCCGCGCGCCGTCGTTGTCGAAGCGCAAAACAACGCCATCCGCTACCAAGCCGCCGACGGCAGCCGCATCTCCGCCATCTACGTCAACAGCAACAGCCCGATGACGGTCGAACTGCATCAGGGAAGTACAGTCGAAAAACTGACGCAGACCCATTCGATGACCAAAACCACGGAATACCGCAACGCAAGCACAATATGGCAGCTTCAGGACGGCTTCGCCACGCTGACCCGCGGCGGCAAAACCGTCGTATTCACCGAAATCATCGAATAATCCTGTCTGAAGTTCTTATCAAAATAATTTTATCAGGCTATCTTCTTAAAAATCATATTATTTTAATTACAAGGATTTGTCATGGAATTAAAAAATTCTTTATTCGTTTCGGGTGGTTTTTTCTTCCTGTTTATGTTTATCTTTTCTTACTTTTTTATTTACCCAACCTTTGTAGAATCCCTAAAATTTACGGTTATTTCCACATTAATTTTTTTGCCATTAAATTTTATTTTAAATAAGACTTTTAATAAGAAAAAACTTAAGTAAGCTCCTATTGGCTCGGCGAATTATTTGATAACTTATTATGATGTAAAAATATAAAACCATTTATGTTTTGTTTTTTGGAATCCGTCTGCGTCAAGCAAATTAGGCAACCGAATTTCAAACGGTCAACAACAACTTGAGGAGTCTGTTATGAAACAACTGAACATCAGCGATAGGTCGTCTGAAAAACCTTAAACGATGGTTTTCAGACGACCTTTACGTTGAAACAATAGTCCTCAACGTTCATTCCCGCGTATGGCTTTAGCAGCATAAACTTTCCAACGGGACTATCTGAATCTATTGCGGGATTGTGTGTTCGGACAAATCAAAGGTCGTCTGAAACCTTGTTTTCAAGGTTTGCAGACGACCTTTTATCATGGGCAGGTTATTCCTGCTTCAACATCATGCAGTCCATTTGACCCAGCCCATATGCGAAGTCAGCAGAATCAATCCGCCGAAGACGATGCGGTAGTAGGCAAACGGAACATAGTTTTTGCTGGACACGAATTTCAACAGCGATTTAATCGCCAAGAAACCTGCCAAGAAAGCGGCGATGAAACCGACGGCAATCAGGGCGACATCCTGCAAAGTAAAGAGTTTGTAGTGTTTGAATACGTCATAGCCGGTGGCGGCAATCATCATCGGCACGGCGAGGAAGAAAGAAAATTCGGTTGCGGCTTTGCGCTCGATGCCCCACAGCATACCGCCCATAATCGTACTGCCCGAACGCGAAGTCCCCGGCACCAGCGCGCACACTTGGGCGCAGCCGACCACAAGCGCGTCAATCGGGCGCATTTCATCCACGCTTTTGACTTTAGGTTTGACTTTGCTTTGGCGTTTTTCGACCCATAAAATAAAGAATCCGCCCAGCACCAGCATGATGGCGACGGTAATCGGGTTAAATAGATATAATTTAATTTGTTTTCTAAACAAAAATCCCATCAAAGCGGCCGGCACGAACGCGATGGCAAGGTTCAACACGAAGCGGTTGGCGGCACGGTCTTTGCCTACTCCGGACAAAACGGAGGTAAAACGCTGACGGTATTCAAAAATCACGGCAAGCACCGCGCCCAGTTGGATGGCGATTTCAAAGACTTTGCCGTTGCTGTGGAAATTGAGCAAGTCGTCCAATACAATCAAGTGGCCGGTACTTGAAATCGGCAGAAACTCCGTCAAGCCTTCCACAATGCCCATAATCAGGGCTTTTAATAAAGTCAAAATGTCCATATTGCTTTCTTTTTTGGTTTTCAGACGACGTTTGCCCGTCTGGATTTCAGGATGAAGCGGTATCAGAATCAGAAAACTGCTGCGGGATGGCGGTGTTTTGCCCTATCCCTCAGCAGTATTGTTTTTATGGATTTTATAGTGGATTAAATTTAAACCAGTACGGCGTTGCCTCGCCTTAGCTCAAA
>JUNU01000316.1 GCA_001067655.1 Neisseria lactamica | reverse complement strand
AAGCCTGCGGCTTGCTTACCCTCTCCCTAGCCCTCTCCCACGGGGAGAGGGAATCGGGCTGCCAAACCCTAACATTTTCAGGTTTACCTGACATCTGATTCCCAATCCTGCACTCTCTGATTTTCAGCAACCTGTTACCCTCTCCCCGTGGGAGAGGGTTAGGGAGAGGGCAACGAACCGCAAGGTTCGTCAGAAATTTAAATTCCTATCACTCATAATAATGAATCCCCTGAAACTCTCTTGCCACCACGGCTTCTTCAAAAGCCGAATCGCGTTCGGACAGCGGCGTAGGCAGGGTAATCACGTTTTGCACGTTCATGCCCTTAGTGGAAAGCAGCATGATTTCATGGCTCAGGCGTGCGGCTTCGAAGCGGTCGTGCGTTACCAGCATACACGCCATGCCCTGCCGCTCGATTTTTTCCACCAGCATGGCGACCAAAATATCGCGCAAATCGCGGTCCAAACCGACGAACGGCTCGTCCAGCAAGGCAAGGTCGCAGCCGCACAGCAGCAGGCGCAAAAATGCTACCCGTTTCGCCATGCCGCCGGACAATTCGGTCAGATATTTGTTCAAATCGCCCGCAGTCAGCCCGACTTTCGCCGCCAGCGCGATGATTTCGCCTTCATCGGGTTTGTCCATAAAAATAGCGATATTCTGCATCGCGGTCAAGTTTCCCGGCAGGCGGTTTTCCTGAAACAGAAAACCCGTTTTGCGGAAAGTATTGCGTATCGTGCCCGATTTTGGCGTTTCCAAGCCCGCAATCAGCCGCAAAACCGTCGTCTTGCCGCAGCCGCTCGGCCCGAACAAGGCTTTCACTTCGCCATGTTGCAGGTTCAAACTGAAATCGCGCACGATGGGGTCGCGGAGAATTTCAAAACGCACGTTTTCAAGACAGAGCATCATCTTCTCCACGGCATAAACAAAATTTCCAAAGGCTTGGTAATCAGGTATTCAAACAGCGACACAAACACGATGACCAGCACCACATAAGCCATCACCGTCGAAGTCTCCAGCATCGCCCTAGCGTCCGCAATCCGCGCGCCCACGCCTTCGCTCGCGCCCAAGAGTTCCGCCATAATCACCACCTTCACCCCCATCGCCACCGCCACGCCGATGCTGGAAATCACATAACCCGTCAGATGCGGGATATACAGATAACGGATTTTTTTCAGACGACCTAATTTATAAGCGTCAAACAACTCCTCATGCTGCTTGTTCACGCTCGCCATCCCGACCGCCGCACTCGCAAACGTCAGCGGCGCAACCAACACAATGATGGTAAACAACACGCTCGGATTGCCGAAACCGAACCAAAACAACGCCATCACCACCCAAATAATCGGCGGCATCGCCAACAAAATCGTAATCACAGGCTTAAGCAACGCCATCGCCGTCTTAAAACTGCCCGCCACCAGCCCCGCCGCCAATCCCGCTACCAAAGCAACCGAAATGCCCACCACCGACCGCCACAGCGAAATCCCGATTTCGTTTTCCTGAAAATGTTTCAATAAATCTAATGACTTTTGAAACACTTCCACCGGCGCAGGCAGCATAAACTCACCGAATACGGCACTGCCCCACGCCCACAACGCCACCACCACCATCGCCACGCTCAGACCGGCAAAGCCGCTCCAAAGGTAGTCGATGATGTAAAACACCGCAGGCTGCGGTTTGCGGATTTTGTCGGTTTTAATCATGGTTTGAGTGTTGGTTGGTGGGGAAGGTTTGGGGATGATAGGTCGTCTGAAAAAATGGCTGATTGGGTTAGATGGAACACCGTAACCCAACGAAACGGTTTGGTTTTCCCAAATAATGTTTTTCAGACGACCTTGGTTTGGAGTTTCAGGGGTGTAGCTAAGCCAGCATACTGTTGCTGCTTATTATTTTACAAATTGAATTTAAAATTCTCAGGTGGATCATACAACTTAGAACGTTTAAATTTAAATTCACCCGTCTCAAAAATTTGACCTTTATATGCCTCTTTTAAATATGGATTTATCCTAGGATCAAACAGGAGATCATCAAATAATTCTGTTGGTTTAATATCAAATTTAAAGATGTCTTCTTGGCATAACCCATCTTGTTCTAGATAGATTAAGCGTACCTCATTTTCATGTTGAAATGCTTTTCGTTTATACAATAGAGATTCTGCGATACCGCTTCCATCTGTTTTTAATAGTTCTATTTTTTGAAATTTATTTATCAAATCCTTACTTGTCGCATACTGCACCTGACCAAGAAAACCACGAACTTTTGCAAACCTTCCGATTTCCTCATGTAAAGCTGTTAATAATTTTTTAGGTGTTGTGGAAACTCTAATGCCATCTTTATTAGGAGAGTAAATGCGCCACATTGCATCTGATTCCCGATGCCAAGTCCAGCATTGACCATATACTGAATTTCTCGCCTCTATGCTGGTTTCTTCTCCTGACATGATGAATGTTGAAGATAATAGGGCATTTTCAAATGGGTCATCCCATAATTTGGGTTTTACCAAAGTCAATTTATTAGTATCTAAAATTTCTAAAAAACGGTGTATAGGAAAAATTCTATAAATTGTTTTATCTAATTTTTTGTGATCTATAAATAGGAAATTCTTTTCCATAAATCATCCCTTTGAATAAAATATTGTATTGAACTTGTAGGTTGGATCATAACCCAACATTTCAGACGATCCGACAGTTTTGTTGGGTTTAACAACCCAACCTACGGTTACCACCAGCCGTCATTCCCGCGCAGGCGGGAATCCAGAGGTTTGACGTTGCTGCAATTTTAAAACATTCCTGCAATATCGAGGACTGGATTCCCGCCTGCGCGGGAATGGCGGCTCTTTGTGTACTGTTCGAACTATTATCTGATAGGCCGTCTGAAAAAAGTAGGTCGGATACTCGTATCCGACAGCTCCCATTTAGCCGAAATGTCGGATTCAAGAATCCGACCTATGCTGCTGATAATGTCCTGATAGGCCGTCTGAAAATGACAAGTCAGATTTCATGGCTACTCCACTATTTTCAGACGGCCTCTATCCTCTTTTAAGCCAAGAAGAACCCGTTATCCGGCAGCTTGCCGCCCAAGAGTTTCGGGTTGAACTGCATCAGAATTTCGTAAAACTTCAAAATCTCGTTCTTCACTTCGCTGCCTTTGGTTACCGTCAGCCGCGCGCCGTCCAAGCCCATGACTAAGGCGGGTTCGGGGGCGGGGAGGTAGTTTTTGCCGATTTTCGCCGCGCTTTGGCGGTTGGCGAGTATCCAGTTGAGCGCGTTTTTCAAATCCTGATGGAAGATGTCGAACTGTGCCTTGTGCGCGTGGAAATATTCTTCGTTGGCGATGATGCCCGCCATCGGAATCAGCGGTTTGGTGTCAAACGCCTGCCCCCATGCCTTCACCAAATTAAAGCCGCGCACGACGTTTACGCCCATGGTTTTGCCTTTGAGCATACCCGCGCTCGCCATTGGTTCGGGCAGGATGGCGGCGTGGTAGTCCTTGCTCAAAAACAGCCCCACCGCTTCGGGCGGCGTGGTGGTGTAGGTGATGCCGACTTTGTGCGCGTCGATTTTCAGTTTTTTCAACAAAGCTTGCAGCACGATGTCGGGCATGTCGTTTTTAAACGGCACGAGGATTTTTTTGCCGACCAAATCCTGCGGCGAGGTAATCGCGCTGCCTTTACAGACCAACTGCGTGATGCCGTTGGTCAAAATATTCACCATGCCGACTTTCTGCCCTTGGTTGCGCAGGTTTACGCCGACATTGCTCGGACTCATCATCACTTTAAATTGCCCGCTCGCCACGCCCGCGCGAAGTTGGTCGGGCGAGCGCCAAACCTTGAGCGACACGTCCGCCTGTTTCGCCAGCTTACCTTGCAACGCCGCTACGGCAATAGTGACGCTGGGCATCGCCGGCGCGCCGTAAATGGTAAATTGCTCTTTCCCCGCCGCCAACAGCGAAGGCGAAACCCCTGCCGCTGCCAGCGCGGCGGTCATTTTTAAGAAATCACGTCTTTTCAGTTCCATTTTCCAATCTCCATATCGAATCCGTCTGAAATACAAATGGCCTTTCGTCTATCTGTCCGAGACGGATAAATTTTGATAATAATTCCTATTTATTATGCTATTAAAGGATTTTGAAGTAAAGGAAGGCTAATCCTTTGGCGCCGCATTATTTCTTTAAACCGCCTGAAGCAAATCTTCCTGCGCTTTATTTCATATCAATCATGTTTTAATGAATGGGTCGTCTGAAAACCCGGTTTCGCCCCAATACGGACTGATTTGTGTTTCAGACGACCTTTTTGACATTCCCGCCCCCGCCCGCTATGCTGACGGCTGCCATCACTCATTCTACTTTCCATGAAAACGATTCCCCCGCGCCGCGCTGTTTACGCAGGCAGTTTCGACCCGCCGACGCTCGGTCATCTTTGGATGATAAAAGAAGCGCAGGCGCTTTTTGACGAACTCGTCGTCGCCATCGGCATTAATCCTGAAAAACGCAACACCTACACCATAGACGAACGCCGCGCTATGCTCGAAGCGATTACGGGCGACTTTCCCAATGTCCGTATCTGCGTATTTGAAAACCGCTTCCTTGTCCGCTACGCGCGGGAAATCGGCGCGGGCTTTATTGTTCGCGGTATCCGCTCCGCCGCCGACTATGAATACGAACGCTCGATGCGCTATATCAATAGCGACCTCGCGCCTGAAATCTCAACAGTCTTCCTGATGCCGCCGCGCGAAATCGCCGAAGTGTCTTCCACCATGGTCAAAGGCTTGGTCGGCCCCGACGGCTGGCGCAACATGATACGCCGCTACCTGCCCGAAGCCGTGTACGACAAAATCGTGCGGGATCACGATAAAACGGCGAATGACGGCGCATCGCGATAAGGTTCGGACAACGGGAAAATGCGTTGCCCCGCCTTATCCTAATCTTATCCATCTACTACCCTGCCGCCTTGTTACGACTACCGTTTCGGTTCACGACAAGGGGTCGTCTGAAAAACAAAAGCCCTGCCAAACGGCAGGGCTTTGTCGATGACGGGGCAAATCCGTTATCAGATTTGTTTTTTCAGAATCTTGCGCAGGGTTGCCAATTGACGACGGCTGACGGGAAGGGGTTTGGGTACGTCCAAAACCTTCGCGCCCCAAATGGCGTTGCTCTCGTCTTCTTCTTCATCCAAGCGGATAAGGCAGTCTAAGGTGTGTCGGAACACGATGGCGTTGCGGTGGATACGGATTACTTTGTCTCCGAGCAGCTCTTCCCATGAAACCAACGTTTTGGGCAATTCGTAGCGCTGACCGTCGCCGGTAATCAGAAATACGGTTTTGTGTTCCGCCAATAAATAACGCGCCTGCTGCCACGGGATTTCAATCATCAAATCACGGCTGAAGACGGTGAAATGGGTGAAATCATCTGCTTTTTCGCGGTATTTTTCGCCAACGCGGTCAAGCGCCGCTTGCAGGCGGGTCATTCTGATGGGCTTGAGCAGGTAGTCGGCGGCAGCCAATTCAAAGGCACGCAGGGCGTGTTCTTCATAGGCGGTGGTGAAAATAATTTCGGGCTGGCGTTTGGCACCGCGCTTGATGCGCTCGACAAACTCTAAACCATTGATTTCGGGAAGTCCGATATCGGCAAATACGACATCTGCTTCGTGTATGCTCAACCAATCCAATGCCGGCTGGGCATGGTGAAATACATTGAGCAAGACGACGTTGCATTCTTCGAGTAAGACCCTTAAGCGCTCTGCTGCCAGCACTTCGTCTTCAACAATAATGGCACTTAACATAATTTTCTTTGTTATTTTGAATGTGGATGCGAATTTTAAATCAATACACAACGTTCCCGCGTGTTTTAGTATGTTGAAACATTTTTCTCATACGTTTGCCCCCTTCTGCCGTTTTGGCAGGCAGACCAAACATTCATCTCAAATGAAAGTGGTTTGGAGGTGTTTAGGAATATACCTTAATTCTGTAATTCTGTTAACTTTATCTGAAAAACAAGCAATTACTTACAAAAATTAAAAAATTTAAGTAATACCTCAAGTAATTTGTTGCAAATTTACAAATTTACTCCGTGACTATGTCATTAATCGGTATCGCCCGTATATCCCAATGTAAAACCGCCCACGCCAACAATTCCTCGGGACGGTCAACCTCGGGCGCGTAGGGAAGATTGAGATAACGCATCACTTGCCGCAAAAGCGCCTCGCGCCGGTTCAAATCCAAGGCGGGAGCAAGCGTTTGTTTGGACCATTTCTGCCCCTGCGAATTGACCAGCAAAGGCAGGTGCGCGTAATGCGGCGTGTTTGCGCCGAGACATTGCTGCAAATAAATCTGACGCGGCGTGGACACCAGCAAATCCTGTCCGCGCACGATATGCGTGATGCCTTGTTCGGCATCGTCCGCAACCACGGCAAGTTGATACGCCCAAAAACCGTCCGCACGCAACAGAACAAAATCGCCGATATCGCGTGCCAAATTTTGGGCGTAATAGCCGACAATCTCATCCTGAAAACCAATCGTCCTGTCGGGAACGGCAATCCGCCAAGCAGGCGTTTTCCCATTCGCTTCGGGTCGTTGCGCCGGAACGCGGCAACGCCCGTTGTACACAAATCCGTCCGCCCCCGCCGTTGCCACCGCCTGCCAGTCTTTGCGGCTGCAATAACACGGATACACCAGCCCTTCGTTTTTCAGACGACCCAATGCCTCTTGGTACAACTCGTCCCTCTGGCTTTGGTAGGCGACTTCGCCGTCCCATTCAAAGCCGAACGCTTCCAATGTGTGCAAAATATGCGCGGCGGCACCCGCCATTTCCCTAGGCGGATCCAAGTCTTCCATACGCACCAGCCACTTGCCGCCGTTGGCACGCGCATCGGCATAAGAAGCCAAAGCAGTCAGCAGCGAGCCTATGTGCAGCAAGCCGGTAGGGCTGGGGGCGAAGCGTCCTATATACATGCAAACTCCGTATGGAACTAAAAATGGGCGATATTGAGCAAAGCCTAAACTGCAAACTGCGGCGCAGCATCAGGCTTTCATGTTGCGTATTTTATCGTAGGGCTTTTGTGAAGGCTCGAATGTTTTTAAGTGTGGGCACAATCTAAGTTCGACCGCTATGCCCATCCTAACCTTGCCGTATTTATTGCAAACCACGAAGACGGTTTAAACGAAAAGGTCGTCTGAAAATGCTGCTTCCACTTTTTCAGACGGCCCCTTCCCTATTCCGCTTACGCTTCCTGCACATCCACATCCACCGACCATCGGATTTTGCCGTCACGGTTTTGCTGCAACACCTGCACCCACAAACTCACGGCGCGGTGCAAATCCTGTCGGGACGGGGATTCGAGGAAGATTTGCGCGCGTTCGCGTTCGGCGAGGCGCACCATCAGCATTGGGGCCGCGCCGAACTGGGAAACGCTTTCGGGCAACAGCGGGGCGAGGGTTTCTTTGGCGGCGTTGAGAAACTCCATCGCATCGGCAACGCGCGGCGCGTCGGCTCGGACGGCGGTCTGGAAACCGAAGGGCGGCATGGCGAACATTTGCCGCTCGTTCAATTCGTTTTCGGCAAACACGGCGTAGTCCTGCGCTTTGACGGCGGCGAAAACGGGATGTTCGGGCAGTTGGGTCTGTATCAACACCTTGCCGGGTTTGTCGGCGCGTCCCGCCCTGCCGGATACCTGCATCAGCTCGGCGAACAGCCTTTCCGGCGCGCGAAAGTCCGCGCTGTACAAGCTGCCGTCGGCGTTCAACACGATAACGAGGCTGAGCCGCGCGAAATCATGGCCTTTGGCGAGCATCTGCGTGCCGACCAGAATGTCGATTTCATTGTCGGCGATGCGGCGGTACAAATCCGCCCAGTCGTTTTTGTGCGCCGTGCTGTCCCTGTCGACGCGGACAACGGCTGCCTTGGGCAGGAAGGCGCGCAGGGTTTCTTCGACGCGCTGCGTGCCGTGTCCGACGGCGGTCAGGTCTTGGTTGCCGCAGTCGGGGCATTTGAACGGGACGGGTTCGCGGTGATCGCAATGATGGCAGCGCAGTTGGCGGGCGCGTTGGTGCAACACCATTTTGGCGGAGCAGTTCGGGCAGCCGAAGGTATGGCCGCAGTCGCCGCAAAACAGCGCGGGCGCGAAACCGCGCCGGTTGAGGTACACCAGCGACATGCCGCCCGCTTCAAAGTTCTGTTTCAAAAGCTGCAGGGCTTGCGGCGAGAAGCCGTTGTCGAGTTTCAGACGGCCTACGTTGAGGATGTCCACTTGCGGCAGTTGCGCGGCGGTGTGGGCGCGTTCGGTCAGTTGCAGCAGGCGGTATGCGCCGCTTTGCGCCTTGTGCCAGCTCTCCAAGCTGGGCGTGGCGCTGCCCAACACGACGGGGCAGCCGCTCTGCTTCGCCCGCCACACCGCCAAATCGCGGGCATGGTAGCGCAATTCGTTGTCCTGTTTGAACGAGCCGTCGTGTTCCTCATCGACCACAATCAGCCCGACATCGTCCATCGGCGTGAACACCGCCAGCCGCGTGCCGATCACCAGCTTCGCCTGCCCCAACATGGCGCGCAGATAATCCTGCGTGCGCCTGCCTGCCGCCATCTGGCTGTGCAACACGGCGGTCGGCACGTCGGCAAAACGGTCTTCCACCCGCTTCAAAAGCTGCGGCGTGAGGTTGATTTCGGGCAACAGAAACAACACCTGCCGCCCCTGCGCCAACACTTTCGCCATCGCATCAAAATACACCTCGGTCTTGCCGCTGCCGGTGATGCCGTACAGCAGAAACGGCTGGAAGCTGCCGAAGGCCGTCTGAATTTCATCGGAAGCCTGTTGCTGGTCAGCGTTGAGCTGAAATTCAGACGACCTCAATACAGGTTTCGCCGCTTCCGTCGTTTCAATCCAATCCTGTTCCGTCCAATCTTCGATTAACTTCGCCGCCTGCGCGTTCACCTGCTTCAACGCCGCCATCGTCATCCCGCCCGACAGCAGCGCATCCCACAAAGCCGCTTTTTTGTTAAACCGCGCCGGCGGCGGCGTTTGCGCCCTGCCCGCTTCGTTCAGCGCGTAAAACAACGGCGGCTGCGGCATTTCCACCGCGCGCGTTTCCTTCAAACCCTGCGGCAGCGCGGCAAACACCGCCTGCCCCGTCGGATAGTGGTAATAACGCGACGTAAACGAGAGCAAATCACGCCAGCTTTCAGGCAGCGGCGGCTCGTCTAAAAAGGTCGTCTGAATACTCAAAATCCGCGCCGCATCCATATCGGGCGCAATATCCGTTTCCCACACAATCCCAACCACGGTCTTGTTGCGGAAAGGCACAAGCACCCGCGTTCCCTGCGGCAGCGGCTCGGAATGAGAATAAGTCAAAAGGCCGTCTGAAAGCGGCACGTTTACAGCGATGCGGTGGTAGATCATACAAGCAAGCAAATCATTTTTTTGCGTATTTTAACAGCCGAAAGCTATTTTCAGACGATAAATTGAGCCTCAATACAATGCAGGCATGACAGAGGTTTGATACAATGCGGTTTTCTTGACACACGCTTATACTTAAAAATGAAAACCAAATTAATCAAAATCTTAGCCCCCATCGCTCTGATCTCTCTGACCGCGTGCGGGCAAACGCCCGTTTCACAGGCAAATGCTGCGCCCTCTTCAGCCGCCAAGCCCGCCGCCCCCGTGCAAGGCAAAGTCGGCGAAGCCTTGAAAGCCCGCCTCGAAAAAATTTACGAATCCCAAGGCCTGAAAGTCATCAGCGTCAGCGAAACCCCTATTCAAGGCATTTATGAAGTCGTTGTCAGCGGCAAACAAATCATTTACACCGATGCCAAAGGCGACTATATGTTTGTCGGCGACCTCATCGACGTCAACACGCGCAAAAGCCTGACCGACGAACGCGCCGCCGATTTGAACAAAATCGACTTCGCCACCCTGCCTTTGGACAAAGCCATCAAAGAAGTGCGCGGCAACGGCAGCCTGAAAGTCGCCGTCTTCTCCGACCCCGACTGCCCGTACTGCAAACGCTTGGAACACGAGTTTGAAAAAATGACCGACATCACGATTTACAACTTCATGATGCCGATTCCAAGCCTGCACCCCGATGCCGCGCGTAAAGCCGAAATCCTGTGGTGTCAGCCCAACCCGACCCAGGCCTGGACCGACTGGATGCGCAAAGGCAAATTCCCAAGCGGCAAAACCAATTGCGACAACCCCGTTGCCGAAACCACTTCTTTGGGCGAACAATTCGGCTTCAACGGCACGCCTACCCTCGTTTTCCCGAACGGTCGCAGCCAAAGCGGATACAGCCCCATGCCGCACCTCAAAAAAATCATCGAAGACAATCAGAAATAAGATTGGCTTCAAGATACGGCAAAGGTCGTCTGAAAACCGATATACAAGGTTTTCAGACGACCTTTTTCATACCGCCGAAGCAGGCAGGCAAATTGTGTTAAAATCCCAAGCTCTTGAATAAACGGACCAAATATCCCGTCTGCAAATCTGTCCATCCGATACAAACCGACTTTCTGAGTCCATCCCAAGCAAGTCGGCGCAGCAGCTTGATAGATTTCACACCATCCGACGGCAGATTTCAGACGACCTTTAAGACAGCATTATGAAAAAACACCTATACCGCATCACACTCCTCACCATCGCCGCAGCCATTCTCTCCGCCTGCCCGAGCAAACGCATCAAAAAACTCCCCGAAACCGATACGATTACCATCAAAGGTCCGGACCGCCCGACCGGCACGCCCGACCCCGCCGGCACCACCGTCAGCGGCGGTGGCGCGACCTACACCGTCGTGTCCCACCAAGAACTGCCGCACTGGAGCACCCAACACTTCGTCAAAAGCCTCCAATCCTTCCGCTTAGGCTGCGAGAAACTGAAAAACCGCGCAGGCTGGCAAGATGTCTGCGCCCAAGCCATGCAGACGCCCGTTCACCATTTCCAAGCCAAGCATTTCTTCGAACGCTATTTCACCCCTTGGCAAGTCAGCAACAACGGCAACCCCGCCGGCACCATCACAGGCTACTACGAGCCCGTCCTGCTCGGCGATGACAAAGCCACAAGCAAAGCCCGCTTCCCCATCTACGGCATCCCCAACGACTTCGTTTCCGTCCCACTTTCCGCCAATTTAAGAAACAGCAAAGCCACCGTCCGCATCCGCCAAACCGGTGCCAACAGCGGCGTCATCGACAACAGCGGCACACACACCGCCGACCTGTCCCAATTCCCCATTACCGCCCGCAGCACCGCCCTCAAAGGCAGATTTGAAGGCAGCCGCTTCGTCCCCTACTACACCCGCAACCAAATCAACGGCGGCGCGCTCAACGGCAAAGCCCCCATCCTCGGTTACGCAGAAGACCCCGTCGAACTCTTCTTCATGCACATCCAAGGTTCAGGTCGTCTGAAAACCCCGTCCGGCAAATACATCCGCGTCGGATTCGCCGACAAAAACGAACACCCCTACGTCTCCATCGGACGCTACATGGCAGACAAAGGCTACCTCCCCCTCGCGCAAACCAGCATGCAGGGCATCAAAGCCTACATGAAGCAAAACCCCAGCCGCCTCGCCGAAGTCTTGGGACAGAACCCCAGCTACGTCTTCTTCCGCGAACTGACCGGCAGCAGCGAAGCCGGCCCGGTCGGCGCATTGGGTACCCCGCTCTTGGGTGAATACGCAGGCGCCATCGACCGCCACTACATCACCTTGGGCGCACCGTTGTTTGTCGCCACCGCCCATCCGACCACCAAAAAAGCCCTCAACCGCCTCATCATGGCGCAAGACACAGGCAGCGCCATCAAAGGCGCCGTCCGCGTCGACTACTTCTGGGGCTACGGCGACGAAGCAGGCGAAGTCGCAGGCAAAATGAAAACCACAGGCTACGTCTGGCAACTCCTGCCCAACGGCATGAAACCCAGCTATCAGCCTTAAAATCGGCTAAAAAGTCAAAAGGTCGTCTGAAGATACGTTTTCAGACGACCTTTTTCATATCCAAACCATCCATACCCGCTCTTATAGTGGATTAAATTTAAATCAGGACAAGGCGACGAAGCCGCAGACAGT
>JUNU01000315.1 GCA_001067655.1 Neisseria lactamica | reverse complement strand
CCTAAATGTCTTGGTGGGAATTTAGGGGATTTTAGGGAATTTTGCAAAGGTCTCAATTAAGGAACAAAGCTGCCATGACGACAAAAGGTCGTCTAAAACCTAAATTTTGGGTTTCAGACGACCTTTTTGCTTGGCGGATTTATCCAATCACCGTCATTTTTTCCGCTGTCGAATTGGCGGCGGAAAATGCGCTGTTTATTTCAATTTGCTGTTTTTCAATGACTTGGATGATGTCGGCGGCTGCAATGCTTCAACGGCGATGTCTTTAGGGTGCGCCGCGATAAAGGATTTGGTCGCGCGCATGATTGCCTGTATGCGCGGGTCGTTCCAGCGGACGATTTGATGGTTTTCATCGCGCTTGTCCGACCAGATAATCACGCCGTCCATATATTTGCTGCAGATTTCGAGCATTTTCTGCCAGCGTTCGGCATCGATAAATTGTTTGAAATACGGGCTGTTGCTTGCGGAATAATATTGCGGCCAAAGGTAGCCGATGATTCTTTTGTCGGGATAACGTTTTCTAATCTCGGCGACGGTGGTTTGGACATCTTTTTCCCATTGCGCCAAATCGGGCGTGGTGATGTAGAACACGGGATTGGCGTAATCGCTGATGGCTGCACTCATCTGACGGCGTTTGCTAAACTGCCGCCATTTTGCCAATACTGCTTCGTTGTCCGCCTGAGTTTGGTAGTAGCGGATGGCGTGCAGGTGTTCGTCGGGCAAGCCGTAGTTGCTGATGTAGGCGCGGGGATTTTCTTCTTTGAAAATCTGGTACATACGGGCAAAATCGGTTTTAAGTTCCTGAGGCGTGAGGATTTGTCCGTCTTTTTCGGCAAACCAGGTTTCGATATCGGTGGAAATGGTGCGATAGCCTTCGCGATAGGATTGGCGCGCCAATTCGCGGATGCGTTTTTCGTTCAATACGCCGTGTTTGCGCTTGCCGGCAGGGTCGGGCATCACCAGCTCGGATTCGTAAATCAAGAATACTTTGGACAGTTTGTCGGTGGTCAGGTCAGGTTTGCCGACGTAGTCCATACGGTCGTAAATGATAAAGTCTTTGCCGGAGGCAAGCGCGGAGGCGGCGGCAAGGAAGAGCAGGGATGCGGCGCGGATAAATGGTTTCATTGGGTTTCTTTTTGATGAGGAATGGGGTGTTTGCTGCTTCGGCAATGCGTGGGCAAGTTTATATAAATTAATGGGAAAGGTCGCGGCAAACAAGGCGGATGGGGTAAAAACAAGTCAAAGGTCGTCTGAAAAGGGTAAGCGGCGTTTTCAGACGACCTTTTGGCGGCTGGCGGCGGTTTGTCTCTGTTCCATCCTGCCGCTTTGCTATAAAATCGAAACCCTCTTCAACCCGAAATCCAAATCAGGAAAATCATGATGGAAGCAGCCGGACAACACAACGTCGATGCGGACGAAATCGCTAAATTCAGCCAAATTGCGGATAAATGGTGGGATAAAAACGGCGAGTTCAAACCTCTGCACGACATCAATCCGCTGCGCTTGGGCTATATCGACTCGTTCGCGCAGTTGGCGGGCAAACGTGTTTTGGATGTCGGCTGCGGCGGCGGGATTTTGTCGGAAAGCATGGCAAAGCGCGGCGCGGCGCACGTTACCGGCATCGATATGGCGGAAAAATCGCTCCAAACCGCCCAAGCCCATGCCGCTGCCGAAGGTGTGGACAATATCGATTACCGCTGCATCCGCGTCGAAGACCTTGCTGCCGAACAGCCGCACAGTTTCGATGTTGTAACCTGTATGGAAATGATGGAACACGTTCCCGATCCCGCCGCCATCGTCAAAGCCTGTTCAGAGCTAGTGAAGCCTGACGGTATGGTGTTTTTCTCCACCATCAACCGCAACCCTAAATCTTATCTTCATCTGATTGTCGGCGCGGAATATGTGTTGAACTTCGTTCCTAAAGGGACGCACGATTGGCAAAAATTCATCACGCCCGCCGAGCTGGCGCGGATGTGCAGGCAGGCAGGTTTGGACGTTATCGACACCAAGGGCATGACCTACAATCTTTTGACCCGCCGCTATTCTTTATGCGACTCGACAGAAGTGAATTATATGATTGCCTGCCGCCCGGTTTAAATCTGCCTATCCGAATCATGAGAAGAGGTCGTCTGAAACTTACGTTTAGGAACGTTTCAGACGACCTCTTTTCAACTTCTCACCAATGCAACTTGCCCGCTTCTCTTATTTCAATTTCTTAAAGCAGACTTCCCGCAGACAAAGACCGCCGTTACCACGCAAATGGAAATCCAGCTTTAAAACGGGAGCGCCCTGACAAAACCCAAAAACCAAATCGCATCGATAGATTCATATTCACTCGAGACTATCAAAAGATATCAACACCCTACCCCTTTTGAATCCTTCAAAAACTACGCTCTACATTGTACAGATACAAATATAGAAACGAAAAAGCCTGCTTAAAGCAGGCTTTTTATCGATTATTTATCAGGATTGTGTTGACGGCGCAAAATCGCAGGAATTTCAAAATCATCTAAAACAGACTGATTGCCGAAATCTGCCGCAGTCAGATTCATGGAGCGAATACCGCGGTTGGTTCTTACCAAGCTTTCTACACTACCCGGTTGTTGAACATGGGAATCATCGACTCCGCTAACCAGTTTTTGTGCGCGGACAGCCGCACGCATTTGGTTTTCGCTGCCGTTCTCTTTCAAACCGGTCGCAATAATGGTTACGCGGATAGCGTCTTCGCCCATGTTGTCATCTTCGGCAGTACCGTATTTGCATTCTGCTTCAGGATGCGCATTCTCGTTAACCACTTTCATGATTTCACGATATTCGGACATTTTCAGGCAATCCGGAGCGGTAGTGATATTGACCAATACGCCGCGCGCGCCATCCAGAGTCACATTATCCAGCAACGGGCTGGAAATCGCTTGTTCGGTTGCCAAACGGGCACGGTCGATGCCTTGGGAAAAACCGGAACCCATCATGGCGATACCTTTGATGCCCATTACGTTTTTAACGTCGGCGAAGTCAAGGTTGATGAAACCGGGACGGGTAACTACTTCGGAAATACCGGCTACGGCATCACGCAGGACGTTGTCCGCCGCACGGAACGCTTCACGCATGGTCACGTCTTCACCCAATGCGGTCATCAGTTTGTCGTTCGGGATGATAATCAATGAATCGACCTGACCTTTAAGCTGCTCCAAACCTTCTTGGGCAATGTGTACGCGTTTGCCTTCATAGCCGAACGGACGGGTAACGACTGCAACGGTCAGGATACCCATTTCTTTGGCAATCTCGGCAACCACAGGAGCCGCACCGGTACCGGTACCGCCACCCATACCGGTGGTGATGAACAACATATTCGCGCCGCGAATAGCATCTTCGATGGCTTCGCGATCTTCTTGTGCCGCAGCACGGCCGATTTCAGGATTGGCACCTGCACCCAAACCACGGGTCAGATTAGTACCCAATTGGATGCGCTTGGCTGCGTTATTTTTACCCAAAGATTGTGCATCAGTATTGGCACTAATAAATTCAACACCTTGGATGGTGTTGGCAATCATGTTGTTAATAGCGTTGCAACCGCCGCCACCCAAGCCGATTACTTTGATGACCGCAGGGCTTGCGGCTGATTCAGCTACGTCGTAAACAAATTCCATTCAAATACTCCTGCGCGCCCTGCATCGAGGACGGTCCAAAAATTTAGATATTACCCGTATTATATAAGAAGTATTCCGACGCTGGCAAAATACTTCTTATTCATTCACCATTACCGTTATTTTTTTACTACATTTTTTAACGAAAGCACACAAGTTTTAATTATTGCGATTGGAACTATTCCGACGGCAATTCATTTTCCCTGTAAGCAAGTAACGGAACAATCAGAAATTGTCTTTAACAAATTTCATCAATCTTGCCCATAGACTGATTTTTTCAGCCTGATCATGAACTACGATAGCGCCGGTCACCGGTGCGCCATCTTCTTCCCCCCTTGCCGCCTGCAAAAGACCGATGGCGGTTGAATAGCGCGGATTGCGGATGCGTTCGGATACGCCGCCCATTTCTTGAGGTACGCCGATGCGTGCAGGCAAGGCGAATACTTCTTCGGCAAGCTCAACGATACCGGTCAGCATAGATGCGCCGCCAGTCAGAACGATGCCCGATGTGAGGACTTCTTCCGGGAAGCCGGAACGGCGCAATTCGTTAAGGGTCAGCTCTAAGATTTCTTCGACGCGAGGACCGATGACGCTTGCCAAAACGCGGCGGGAAATCTGGCGGGGTTGGCGGTCGCCGACGCTGGGGACTTCGACCATTTCGTCCAAGCCATCCATATCGGGAATCGCTACGCCGTAGTGGATTTTGATGTATTCGGCAGCGCTGTGCGGGGTGCGCAGTGCTTGTGCCAAGTCTTTGGTAATCAAATCGCCCGCCACGGGAATCACGGCAGTATGGCGGATGGCGCCGTTGGTATAAACGGCAATATCGGTCGTACCGCCGCCGATGTCGATGACGCATACGCCCAAATCTTTTTCGTCTTCAGTCAAAACAGCCTGACCGCTCGCCAAAGGCTGAAGCATGATTTGATCCATCTGCAAACCGCAACGATGGATACATTTTTGGATGTTTTGCAGGGCGGTATTGGCACCGGTAATAATATGTACGCGGGTATCGAGACGGACGCCGCTCATACCGATAGGCTCTTTGACACCGGGTTGGTTGTCGATAATGTACTCTTGTACCACGGTATGCAGGATATTGTGATCCGGCGGGATATTGATGGCTTTGGCGGTTTCGATGGCGCGGTCGATGTCGGCTTGCGAAACTTCGCCGTCTTTGATTTTGACAACCCCTTGCGAATTCAAACTGCGGATATGGTTGCCTGCGATACCGGTTGTAACGTGGCTGATTTTGGTGTCCGCCATCAATTCTGCTTCATTGACTGCCTGCTGAATGGCTTGGGCTGTTGCATCGATATTGGTTACCATGCCTGCTTTAAGGCCGCGAGACGGTGCCTGCCCGAGCCCAACGATATGGATTTCGTTGTCGTCTTGGACTTCGCCAATCAGGGCGATGACTTTGGATGTGCCGATATCGAGGGCACTGATATATTTACCTTGTTGTTCCATTATATTTGCTCGTTATTTCGCTGGAGTTATAACTATTTGTCTGTATTGGCAATAGTTTGCTTCACGTTGTTTGCGTGGCTTTAGTCGTCTGAAACATTTTCAGACGACATCTCTGATGTGTAACGCACGGAAAATCCGTCTTTATACCGCATATCAACGTAGGATAACCGATTTTGATTTTTACGCAACAGCGTCGGCCAAATTTCGGCAAAAAGCTGTAGGCGTTTGATTTCGTTCTCTCTTCCCAGTCTGACGGTAATCCCGTTGTCCAAGACCACCAACCAGGCGGAGCGCGGCGTATAAATCAGTTCTTTAATCGCCAGATTTTGCCGGCGGAGGATGCCGGAAAATTCTTCGTAGTGTTTGACCATGTCTTTGCCTGTACCCGGTTGCCCTTCAAAGACGGGCAGCTTGGTTTTGAGCTTGGCGTCAAACACATTGCCTTTGGTATCGACCAAACCGCCGCTGCGCCAATAGGCGACAGGCACGCGCTCGGTCAAGTGGATTTCGACGGTATCGGGGAAGCGGCGACGCACCATGGCGGAATCCACCCACGGCAGTTTTTGAAAGGCTGCCTGAATACCGTCCAAATCGGCACGGAAAATATTGCTGCGCGTGTGCTGTTGAGCGGCACGCTGAAGGGCTTTCCCGTCTGAATAAGTCAGCTTGCCCTGTATGGACACTTGTTTGACGGGAAAATGATTGGAGTTGTATAGCCAGGCTATGCAGGTGCCGATGAGCAGCAATGCCATCAGCAGCAACAGCCAGCGGGTCAGCCGACCCAGTACGCTTGCGTCATCCCACATGTGCGGTTTTCAAAATTTCAATGCATAAATCGGCAAAATCCACGCCGGTATGCGCGGCGGATTTCGGTACTAAACTGTGGCTCGTCATGCCGGGCAGCGTGTTGATTTCCAAGAGGTAAAGTTTACCGTCGGTATCTTTGAGGAAATCGACGCGCACACAGCCCTCTGCCCCGATTGCCTGCGCCCCGCGGACTGCCAACGCGCGCATCAGGTTTTCTTCAGCCTCGCTCAAGTCTTCGGACGGACATTGATAAACAGTATCGTCGCGGTTGTATTTGGCTTCGTAGTCGTAAAACTCGGTAGCGGGGATGATGTGTATGCTGGGCAGGCCTTTGCCGTTCAACACGGGGCAGGAATATTCGCCGCCACCGATGAATCGCTCGGCAATGATTTCGCCTTGAAGGTGTTTCAATTCTTCGTAAACGCTTTTCAGACGACCTTTTTCTTTGACTTTCACAACACCGACGCTGCTGCCTTCGGCTGCCGGTTTAACGAACATGGGCAAGCCGAGTTGCTGTTCGACGGCATCGAAATCGGAGTCTTCGTGCAAAACAGCAAACTCGGGAACAGGCAGCCCCAAGGCTTGCCAAATCAGTTTGCAGCGGTATTTGTCCATGCCGATGGCTGAAGCGGCGACACCGCTGCCGGTATAAGGAATGCCCAACAATTCCAATGCGCCTTGAACGGCACCGTCTTCGCCGTAAGTACCGTGGAGGATATTGAAAGCAGTTTGGAAACCTTGGGTTTTCAATTCCGCCAAGGGCGTTTCTTTAGGGTCGAAGGCGTGTGCATCTATTCCTTTGCTTTTTAAGGCATTCAAAATGGCGGCACCGCTATCCAGCGAAATTTCGCGTTCGCTGGAAAAGCCGCCCATCAATACGGCTACTTTGCCAAAATTCTGCATTGTTTTTGTTCTTTCTTGATTACTTTATTTTTTGATACAGGTCGTCTGAAAACGAATCGGGTTTTCAGACGACCTTAATCTTGCTTACCCACCCGATGGAACATTGCTTCATTAGACGGCTATCGCGGCATCACGATAAAATTTCCGCCTCAGGCTTTTTTCGACAACTCCAGCATCGCGGCAGGAACGCGGTTGATACTGCCCGCGCCCATGTTCAACACAACATCGCCGTCCTGTAAAACGTTCAACAGCATTTCGGGCAAGTCGGCGACGTTTTCGCAGTAAATCGGCTCGAGTTTGCCTAATACGCGGATGGCACGGGCAAGGGCGCGGGAGTCGGCGGCGGCAATCGGTTCTTCGCCGGCGGCATAAACTTCGGTCAACACCAGCGCGTCAACGGTATTGAGGACTTTGGTGAAGTCTTCGAACAAATCGCGTGTGCGGGTATAGCGGTGCGGCTGAAAGGCGAGCACCAAACGTTTTTCCGGATACGCGCCGCGTGCGGCGGATAGGGTTGCCGCCATTTCGACGGGATGGTGTCCGTAATCGTCCACCAACAGCGCGGTTCCGCCGTTGGGCAGCTTGATGTCGCCGTATTTTTGGAAGCGGCGACCGACGCCTTCGAAACCGAGCAAGCCGCGCTGAATGGCTTCGACGGACGCGCCGACTTCCAGCGCCACGCCGATGGCTGCCAAAGCATTGAGGACGTTGTGTCTGCCGGGCATGTTCAACACGACTTCAAACGGTACCTGCTCATGTCCTTTCATTTGGACATGAACGGTAAACTTCATTTGCGCGCCGACGCTTTCGATGTCGGTCGCGTAAATATCGGCGGTATCGTCCAAGCCGTAAGTGGCGTAAGGTTTGCTCACTTTGGGCAAAATCGCTCGGACGTGTTCGCTGTCGATACACAAAAACGCTTTGCCGTAGAACGGCATACGGTGGATAAAATCGACAAACGCCTGATGCAGTTTTTCGACGCTGTGTCCGTAGGTGTCCATGTGGTCTTCGTCGATATTGGTGACGACGGACATAATCGGAGTCAGATGTAGGAATGAGGCGTCTGACTCATCGGCTTCGGCGACGATGTATTCGCCTTTGCCCAAACGGGCGTTGGTACCTGCGGCATTGAGTTTGCCGCCGATAACGAAAGTGGGGTCGAGACCTGCCGCGCCGAGGATGGAGGCGGTCAGGCTGGTGGTCGTGGTTTTGCCGTGCGTACCGGCGATGGCGATGCCGTCACGGAAGCGCATCAGTTCCGCCAGCATCAAGGCGCGCGGAATGACGGGGATTTGCTGCTCCAGCGCAGCGACGACTTCGGGATTGTCTTTTTTGACGGCGGTAGAGGTAACGACGACATCCGCGCCGTTGACGTGTTCGGCGGTATGACCAGGATAAACTTGAATACCCAAGCTGCTCAAATGCTCGGTAACGGCATTTCTCGCCTGATCCGAACCGGAAACTTTAAAGCCCAAATTGTGCAAGACTTCAGCAATACCGCTCATGCCGACGCCGCCGATACCGACAAAATGGATGTTGGTGACTCGATTTTTCATCATGATGTTGCGTTCCGGTGGATTTTCGATGCGTAAAGGCGTTATTTTAAAGGGCTATCCGCTTCTGCGCCATAGTTTTCTTGTAAATTAAAGATGTTTTGGCATACAGGATTTCACATTGGTTGCAATATGGGTGAAAAAGAGGTTTCGTTCAGCGGCGAATCTTTGCTTTCTTGCCCATTTTTAAACTTGATTTCAGCTAACAAAACACCAGCAAAAACAAAACATAAGGTCGTCTGAAAACCGTTTTCAGACGACCTGAAATCTTGCAGACGGATTGGTTTTGACGGTTTCAATAACCTTATACAGAATCTAAGGGCTTGAGCATGATGCAACGGCGTACGCTGTAATAGGCTTCCCTGCGCAACCAAGGGAGACCGGCAAGCTGTTTTTCTTCTTCAGCAGCATCTTCTTGGTTGTCAACCATAAATTCCACGTTCATCGTAACATTGTCGGATTGGGCGAAGAAGAAGCGGATTAAATGATATTGTGCTTTAAAGTTTTGATTGCAGATGATGGTTTGCAGTGTGCTTTCCAGTGCTTCGGGGATGATGTTGCCGATTGTTTCCGTATCACCGCCGTCGGCGTCTTCTGCCAGATTTTTCGTTACCCAGTCGCCCAAAATCGCTTGGAAACGGTTGCCGTTGCAGGCTGTCCAGATTTCGTGCGGGCAATGGTTTTCGTTGGGATTAAATGTATCCAGCAAAACGTGCAGGCTGTTGGTGCAGAAGCTTTGCAGGTTGCGTGAAAGGGCTTCTTCCAGATTCTCACCAATATCGCCGCAGCATTCGTAGAGTTCGCGCCCGTCGGGCAGGGTAATGCCGACATCGAAACGGCTTATCACTACGCCGTTGGCGTGTTCGCGCGGAAACGCCCAAGTTTCAAGTTGTACGGGTACGGCGAAATTGGGCAGGATTTTTTCGCCCTGCATTTGGCAGGCATAGCCGTGGGCTTGCAGGATTTCGGCAAGGGCTACGTTGAGGTCTAGTGTTTTGAGTTCCTGGGGTTCCATGATGGTTTCTCGGGAAGTTGGAAATTCAAAATCGAAATTTTCTATATGATTATGAGGTTATGCAAGTTCGCTTCGTCACTCCCGCCTATGCAGGAATGACGATATAAATTTACCATCAAAGCCTGAAGGTCGTCTGAAAACCGTTTTCAGACGACCTCTCGTTTATCAACTTGACGGCACTTGTATCCTCATCAAGCGCATATCCAATTTGCGCCGTCCCCACGCGGTCGCATACACAAGGCGCAAGAGCCACGGATAACGTGGTTTGCAGACGCTGCTCAAGCCCGCTTCTTCAATAATTTCCACACCCGGCATCAACCGTCGGATGTCGTCCGTGCCGCTTATCGCCCAGCGGAACTCGGGCGGTTTGTCCATTTTACCGAGTGCGTCGTGGCGTTTGCTTTGTCCGATGTAGGCCTTGGGGATAGTGTCGAAGGCAAGTTGGGCGTGCGGCAGACGGCGGGCAACCTGTTTAAAAAAGTCCTGCACCTGCGCCTCTTCGAAATACATCAACACGCCTTCGATCACGAGCAACACGGGTTTGCCGTGCGCGGCGACGGTGTTCATCCACGCTTCGTCGAACATGGACGCGCCCAGATAATGATTGTCCGATTCGGGCAACAGCATGCGCCGCACTTCAATCACTTCCGGCAAATCCAAATCATACCAAGCGGTAATGCGCGGCCTGCCCAGACGTTCGTAACGCGCATCCAGCCCCGCGCCGATTTGCACGACGACGGCATCGGGATGTTCGGCGATAAAGTGCCGGGTCATATCGTCCAACAGCTTCGCCCGCCCGCAACAGCCGACCTGCGATGCTTTGACTTTGGCAAACTTGCCGAAGTCGTAGTCTATCTTGTCCAACATCCGCACTGCTTCGTCATCACGCAAAAGCGGCTGCGCCCTACCCTGTTCTACGGCCTTTGCCCACAGGGGAATCAGCATGGTACTGGACAGTGCGGAAACGGTTTCGGGAGAGATTTTTGCAGACATGGCAGCCTCCAATGAGAGAAATTCCTATTTACATCATACTCCCGCACAATACGGCTGCCAAGTTGCAAAAAGGTCGTCTGAAACCGATTTCTTGGTTTTCAGACGACCTCTGTTTCGTTTATCGCATTATGTCATCATGCCGTACACGCGATGGCGGCTTCCGCCACATCGTCCGCGCTGTGCGGCAGTGCCAGCGTGCGGGCATTTTCCGCCCATTTGAGGCATTTTTCACGGTTTAAACCGCCGAGAATTTCGGCGAGTTTTTCCGCCGTTAACTGACTTTGCGGCAACAGCAATCCCGCCTCCGCCTGCACCATAAAACGCGCATTGGCGGTTTGGTGGTCATCGACAGCGTAAGGATACGGCACCAGCAGCGCACCCAGCCCCGCCGCCGTCAACTCGGCAATCGTCAGCGCGCCAGCACGGCAAATCACCAAATCGGCATCGCGGTAGGCGGACACCATGTCGGTAATAAATTCCACGCATTCGGCTTTCACGCCCAGCGCGTCGTAATCCGCCTGCAAGCTGCCCAGTTTGCCCCGGCCGGATTGGTGGTACATCTGCGGGCGCGCATCGTCGGGCAGCAAAGCCAAGGCCTGCGGAACGGTTTTGTTCAAAACGTCTGCGCCCAAACTGCCGCCGACCACCAAGATTTTCAGACGACCTTCACGCCCTTGGAAACGTTCGGCAGGCTCTGGAAGGTTGGCAATATCGGCGCGGACGGGGTTGCCGACCAAGCCGCCTTCGTGGCTGAACGCTTTCGGAAAAGCGTACAACACCCGCTTCGCCCAGCGCGACAGTTGGCGGTTGGACAACCCTGCCACGGCGTTTTGCTCGTGAATCACAATCGGCACGCCCAACAGTTTCGCCGCCAAGCCGCCGGGGAAGGTAACAAAGCCGCCGAAACCGATGACGCACTCGACGCGGTGTTTGCGGATAATCCGCTGCGCTTCGCGGACGGTTTTATACAAAGTAAACGGCAGCATCAGCTTGCGTTTGATGCCGTTGCCGCGAACGCCTTTAATCGCCAGCGTTTCGAGTAGGATGTCGTATTGCGGCACGATGCGCTCTTCCATCGAGCCTTCGCTGCCCAGCCAAATCACATGATGGCCGCGCGCGCGCAATGAATCCGCCACCGCCAGCGCAGGGAAAATATGGCCGCCGGTACCGCCTGCCATCAGCATGAAAGTTTTACCGCCCATGATTTACTCCACTTGGTAACCGCGCATTTTTTTGCGGTTTTCATAATCGACGCGCAACAATAAGGTAACGCACACCAGCATAACGGCAACCGCCGAACCGCCGTAAGACATCAACGGCAAAGTCAGGCCTTTGGTGGGCAGGATACCGATGTTGACGCCGATATTGAAGAAACTCTGAATCCCTATCCAAATACCGATGCCGTTGGCAACATACGCGCTGAACGTCAGTCCGGAATCACGCGCCTGCTTGCCGATGGAGAATGCGCGCATCACCAGCCAGCCGTAGCAGAACACCAAAATACACATCCCCACAAACCCGAATTCCTCGCCGATGACGGCAAAGATAAAGTCGGTATGCGCCTCGGGCAGGTAGAAGCGCTTTTCCAAACTCGCGCCCAAACCCTGACCGAACCATTCGCCGCGCGCAATCGCCATCAACGAATGTGTCAACTGATAACCTTTGCCCAAAGGGTCGCCCCAAGGGTCTAAGAATGCCGATACGCGCGCCATACGGTAAGGTGCCGCCAAAATCATTACGCCCATCCCCCCCAGTACGCTCAGTACCAAGACGGCAAAATATTTCCACGGGAAACCCGCCAAAAACAGCATACCCATCGTAATCGACACAATCACGACAAAAGAGCCGAAATCAGGTTGCGCCATCACAAAAACCAAACCCAGCGCAATCATCACGATAGGCAGCAGGATGTTTTTAAACTTCTTCAGCTTCTGCCAAGTTTTCTGACGCGCTTCCTTGCTGAACAGACACAGGAAAGCATTGAACAAACCGACAAACAGCGGTTTCAAACCCAAAGAGTCCATACTGCGCAACACTTCCTCGCGTCGCGTAAACAGGCTGGACAAATACAAAACCGTCGCCAGTTTGAACAACTCGGTCGGCTGAAGATTGACCGGCCCGATATGAATCCAACGCGTCGCCCCGTTGATTTCACGGCCGACAAACAACACCACCACCAGCAAAATCGCAGAAAAAGCAAAATAAAACGGAATGATTTTCCGCCAAAAACTCATGCTCAACAGCGACAGCCCGAGACAGCCCAACACACTCGCGCCGACAAACATCGCCTGCTTGCTGACAAAAGAAAATTGATTGCCGCCTTCCGACGCGGCATAGGCAATCGACGCAGAATAAATCATTACCAAGCTGAAGGCGGTCATCAAAACGACCATCCACAACAGTGACACATCGAATTTCCGACCGTCCAAAGAAATCGGGCGGTCGAGAAGTTTGGAAAGACTAATCATGAAAAACATCCGTATGAGGGCAGACGGAAAAATCCGCCCCGAAACAACCAGAACAAAGCGTTTCAGACGACCCTCCGCCTAATCGGGACATCGAAGGTCGTCTGAAAAAATATCGAAAATCAGAAAAACGTCATTCTAAAGGTTTCTTGCCAAAGCAACAATTCAGATTCTTTAAAGACAGTCGGATTCCAGCGTTCTTTGCGCCCTACCCTACCCTTTGATACCGGCAAAAGGTCGTCTGAAAACGTTTTTATGTTTTCGGACGACCTTCTATGAATCTTTTCCTCGGGCAAACAGACCGCTTTTTATCCAACGCAAACCCTAAACCACCTGCGGTATTTCCGCCCACGGCTGTATCTGTTCCAACTGCGCGGCGAGGCGGAGCAGCGTGTCTTCGCGCCCGTGTGCGGCGGCAAACTGGGTGCCGACGGGCAACCCGTTATGCCGATAAAGCGGCACACTCATGGCAGGGTTGCCGCTCATGTTCAGCGGCGACGTATAACCGACGTATTGCAGCGCGGCGGTGGCTTCTTTTTCTAAAAACGGGTTGTTTTTCAACAGAAAACCTAAGCGTAGCGTGCCGAACAGCAGGCGCATGGCTTTTTGTGCGGCGGGCGGCGGCATCATCTCACCGATTTTCGGCGTGGTGCGCGGGCAGACGGGCGTCATTAACACGTCGTAGCGCGTGAAAAATGCTTTGGCGGCACGTTCCTGCGCCAGCATCACGTCGCGCGCCCAAGCCATTTCGCCCGCGCTGATTTGCCGCCCCTGCACAATCATTGCCCACGTTGTCGGCTCAAGCAGGCGGTGCGGCAGTTTTTGTCCGGTTTCGTATTGATATTGGTAGAACAGTTTTGCCGTTTCGCCCATGACGATGATGCGGGCGGCGCGGTTTAATTGTTCGGGCGGTGCAAAATCGGGCGTGGCTTCTTCCAATTCGTGTCCCGCGTCTTGCATCAGTTTCAAACTATGGGCGAACGCGGCTTCCGTGCCTTCGTCGTTGCCGCCGCCAAACCATGTCTGCTTCCAAAAAGCAATTTTCAGGCGACCTGTTTCTAGTTTCAGGCTGTCTGCAAAACCGTTTTCGGGCGGCGGCGGGCAGGCATACAGGGCGCGGGACTGGGTTTGGGCGGCGATGTCCAGCAAAACCGCGCTGTCGCGCACGCTGCGGGTCAGCACATGGTCACATACCAATCCTTGCCATGCTTCCGATGCGTTCGGCGCGTAACTGCTGCGGCCGCGTGTGGGTTTCAGCCCGAACACGCCGCAGTTGTGCGCGGGTAAGCGGATGGAGCCGCCGCCGTCGCTGCCGTGCGCTGCGGGTACGACGCCCGAAGCCACTGCCGCCGCAGCGCCTCCGCTGCTGCCGCCTGCGGTGTAATCCAAATGCCACGGATTGCGCGTGATGCCGTAGATTTCGGTTTCGGTAACAGGATACGCGCCCCATTCGGGCGTGGTGGTTTTGCCGAACACGCGCAGCCCCGCATCGAGATAGGCTTGGGTCAAGTCGCTGTTTTGCTTGGCAATGTAATGCTGCATCATGCGCGACCCCGACCATGTCGGCGCGCCTTCCCAATCCGCCAGCAGGTCTTTGAGCAAAAACGGCACGCCCGCCAGCGGCGTATCGGCATTTTCAGACGACCCCTGCCACGCCGCCGCGCGTTCGCGCAAATCGTGCGCCAACAGATTGAGCTTGGGATTGACTTCGTCCAAGCGGTTTAAAGCAGCCTGCAACACTTCATCGGCGGACACTTCTTTTTTGCGGATCAGCTCTGCCAAACCGACGGCATCGTAACGGATGTAGTCTTGAAAATTCATGGGTTTTCCTTTCGGATTGATAAACACACGTTTTTTCGGTCAGGCATGGCTGCCCGCCGCCTCGCCGTTTGCCCGCATAGGCAATTTTTAAGAAACAGTAACACCGTATAAAGGAAAGAAACAAGCTTATCGTTGCTGCAAAAAGGTCGTCTGAAACTGCCTTGACGTTTGCAGACGACCTTTTTGCCAATAGTGCTCAAGGTTTACGGTAAAACCAACCCTCTTTTCATGTTTCAGACGACCTCACAAAGCCTTAAACGCCTCGATAAATACTTCCGAACGGTGCGCATAGCCTTTAAACATATCGAAGCTCGCGCAGGCGGGGCTGAGCAGCACGATATCGCCCGCTTCGGCTTGGGCGTATGCCTTCTGCACCGCTTCTTCCAAAGTGGCGCAGTCGGTCAAATTCAGACCGCAGCCGTCCAAATCATGGCGGATTTGCGGCGCATCGACGCCGATCAGGAACACGCCTTTTGCCTTGCCGGCAAGCGCGTCGCGCAGGGGCGTGAAGTCCTGCCCTTTGCCCATGCCACCCAAAATCACGAAGAGCGGATTTTGCAAACCGGCAATCGCGGCGGCGGTCGCGCCGACGTTCGTGCCTTTGCTGTCGTCGATAAACACCACGCCGTTTTTCTCGCCGATTTTTTCGACGCGGTGCGGCAGGCCTTGGAAGGTTTTGACGTGTTCGAGCAATGCTTCGCGCGGCAAACCGACGGCTTCGCACAAAGCGACGGCAGCCATGACGTTGGCGGCATTGTGCAAGCCTTGCAGCAGGATGTCTTGCGTGGCAATCAAATCTTCATTGCCTTGTTTCAGACGACCCGTCTCGCGTTCCAACCAAAAATCGGCTTCTTGTTCCAACGAAAACCATTTCACCTCGCGCCCTGCCCGCTTCATGGCGCGGCAGAACACGTCGTCTGAATTTAAAACCTGCACGCCATCGCCACGGAAAATCTTGTCCTTGGTATGCGCGTAGTCGAGCAAGTCGTCGTAGCGGTCGAGATGGTCTTCGGAAATGTTCAGCACCGTCGCCGCAGTCGGGCGCAGGCTTTCGGTGTTTTCCAGTTGGAAGCTGGAAAGCTCCAACACCCACACGTCCGCCTTTTTGCTTTCGCGCTGCAATTCCGCCTCCAAAACCGGCGTGCCGATATTGCCCGCAATGACGGTATCCAGCCCGCACTTGATGCAGAGATAGCCGACCAGGCTCGTTACCGTGGTTTTGCCGTTGCTGCCGGTAATCGCAATCACCTTGTCGCCGCGGCGGTTCACAATGTCCGCCAGCAATTCGATGTCGCCCAACACGCGCCCGCCGTTTTGCTTGAACGCCTCGATATCCGGCTGCCGCTCGCTGATGCCGGGACTAAGCGCCAAAATATCGAAACCGTTGTCCAACGCATCTTTCAGACGACCCGTGTAAAACACCAGCCCGTCAAACATCTTACCGATTTGCGACACGCGCTCCGGTTTCAGCTCCGCATCATAAGCGGCAACCTCCGCGCCGTTTTTGCGCAGGTAGGCAATCATGGAAATACCCGTACCGCCGAGTCCGGCGACGAGGATTTTTTTGTTTTGGAAAGTCATTTTGGTTTTGTCCTAAGTTTTTTCAGACGGCATTTCATAAACCGTTCAATAACCCGATTTCAAAAGGCGGTAATCTTCACAGCCTGACTGATTGCCGTTATTACATGCCTTACCGAGCCACTCTTTGGCAACTTTCAGATTTTGACGGACACCTTGCCCTTCTTCATACATCACACCCAAATTGTATTGGGCTCGGGCATTGCCCTGTTGTGCCGCTTGGCGAAACCATTTGGCCGCCTGTGCATAATCTTTGCGTACGCCCAGCCCGTCGTAATACATCGCACCCAAATTAAATTGGGCTTGGTCAAATCCCTGTTGTGCCGCTTGACGGTACCATTTGACTGCCTGTGTGTCATCTTTACGCACACCCAGCCCCCTACCATACATCACACCTAAATTGTATTGGGCCAGGACAAATCCCTGTTTCGCCGATTGGCGATACCATTTGACCGCTTCGGCATAGTCTTGGCGGACGCCGCCCTGCCCTTTACCATACATTAAACCCAAATTGAATTGGGCAGCGGCATCCCCCTGTCTCGCAGACTGCAAGGTTTTCTGCAAGTCAGGAACATCATCCGCCCAGACTGCTTGCCCTATGCCCAAAGCCAGCAAGGCAAGCATCATTTTTTTCAGTAAGGTGTTCATCTCAAAATCCTGTTTTTATTCAGAAGGCTTTTGGGTTTGTCTATGTGTTTCAGACGACCTTGGGAAAAGGCTTCATTATCCTACTTAATCCAATGTACGGTAAGCATCACAATGTACGGTAAGCATCACAACTTTGTTGCAGTCCGTTATCACAAGCCTTACCAAACCACTCTTTGGCAATCACTAGATTTTGCCGAGCTCCTTTTCCATTAGCATACATTAGACCTAAGTTGTATTGAGCTTTGGCATTCCCTTGTTCTGCAGCCTTGCGATACCACTGCACTGCCTTTGTATAGTCTTGACGGACTCCTCGCCCACTGTCATACATCAGACCCAAATTAAATTGGGCATCGGCATTTCCCTGTTTCGCCGATTGCAAGGTTTTCTGCAAGCCAGGAACATCATCTGCCCAGACTGCTTGCCCTATGCCTAAAGCCAGCAAGGCAACCATCATTTTTTCAGTAAGGCATTCATCTTAAAATCCTTTTTTTATCCAGAATGTTTTGGGGTTTGCCTATGTATTTCAGACGACCTTGGAAAAAGGCTTCATTATCCTACTTAATCCAATGTACGGTAAGCGTCACAACTTTGTTGCAGTCCGTTATCACAAGCCTTACCAAACCACTCTTTGGCGATCTTATAGTTCTGACGAACACCTTGCCCATTGTCGTACATCACACCCAAATTATATTGGGCTTCCGCAATCCCTTGTTCTGCAGCCTTGCGATACCACTGCACTGCCTGTGCATCGTCTTGACGGACTCCTTGCCCATTGTCGTACATCACACCCAAATTATATTGGGCAGCTGCAAATCCTTGTTCTGCAGCTTGAAGCGTTTTCTTAAAATCCGGCACATTATCAGCCCAAGCTGCTTGCCCTATGCCCAAAGCCAGCAAAGCAACCATCATTTTTTTCAATAATTTTTTCATCTTAAAATCCTGTTTTATTCAGAGTATTTTTTGGTTTGTCTATGTGTTTCAGACGACCTTGTGAGAAAGGTTTAATGTCCTTCGTTATTCAACTTTCGGTATGCAGTGCAACCATCTTGGAATCCATTATCACAAGCCTTCTTGTACCACTCTTTGGCAAATTTTCGATTTTTGGGGATGCTTTGCCCCTCTTCATACATCAAACCCAAATTATATTGAGCTTCTGTATTTTCCTGTTCTGCTGCCTTGCGATACCAATACAGTGCCTGCTTATCATCTTGGCGAACACCGAATCCATGGCTGTAAGCCACGCCAAGATCTAATTGAGCTTTGATATTTTCTTGATCTGCTGCACGATGTAGCCATAGCACCGCCTGTTTAAAATCTTTTTGCACGCCTAAACCATGCATATATCTTGTAGCTACGGTATATTGTGCTTGATTATCTCCCTGCTCTGCCGCCTTTTGATACCATTGGAACGCCTTCTCAGGTGCTTTACCGACACCTAATCCGTTATCATACATAATGGCTAAATCATATTGAGCATCAAGATATCCTTGTTTTGCTGCCTTTTCATACCATTGAGCTGCTTGCCCGTAATCTTGCTCTATACCCTTACCCAAAAAATAGATTAATCCTAAATCATATTGAGCTTTAGCAAAGCCTTGTGCAGCAGCTTTTTGAAACCAATATTTAGCTTTCTTATAATCCTGGACAACACCCTTTCCCTGATAATACAACCCTCCTAGATTGGTCTGCGCATCCACGTCCCCTTGCTCTGCTGCTCTACGGAACCAATGTTCCGCCTGTTTATAATCTTTGGGCGCTCCTTTCCCTGAGTAATACATCAAACCTAAATTAAATTGCGATGCGGCATTGCCTTGTTTTGCCTCCAGTTCAGTTTCTGCAAAATTTGGGATGTTACTTGCATTAGCCATCTGCCCTAACCCAAACAAAACAATTGCGATCTTTCCTAACCATTTTTTCATTACATACTCTCTTGTATTCATTAATCGATATCGGCATTTTCAGATGAACCTTAGTCTGCAAATTCCCTAAAATAACCGTCCACGCCGTATTGCTTTAAGACGTTTTTCAGCTCGGGAATGCGGATTGCGGGATCGACCGCCATCGGCGGCATGGGCGGTTCTACGCCTTCTTCGTTTTGGTTGCGCATCCAGTCCGCCATCGCAAAAATGCGGATAAGGACGGGTTCAGCGAGGTCTTTGCCGATTTCCAGTTCGTTCATGGCTTGGGCGAAGCAGGCGACCCATTCGTCGCGCACTTGCATATTCACGGCAAAGGGCATATGGCGCGCCCGCAGCATGGGATGGCCGTATTTTTGTTCGAACAAGGGTGGGCCGCCGAGCCAGCCGCTGAAAAATTCGTAGAGTTTTTCGCGGATCAGCGTCATGTCTTCGCCGTGCATCTGGCGCAGGGCGCGGTATTGCGGCTCGAGTTCCATCAAGTCGTAAAAGCGGTCGGTCAGGTTGCGTACGCCTGCTGCGCCGCCGAATGCGTGATACATAGTGTTCTTTCTTTAAAGGTCGTCTGAAACGGGGATTTCAATGGACTGCACCGATTATGTCATAAAGGGTAAAGAGAGGTCGTCTGAAAACCTGTTCCGTTTTCAGACGACCTTAAATTTTTGGGTGGAGAACCGATTTTCAGATGCCGGACAACGGCAACCGCAAATCGACTTAGCCGCGATGTTCCCATACGCTCGCCCGCTCGACTTCTTTCCACGCTTCAAGAATCAGGCTGCCGTCGTTGTCTTTCAAGAGCGTCGCGTCGGAAAGCATACGCCGCCAAGTGCGGGCGTTTTTCAGACCGTGCATCAGCCCGAGGCTGTGGCGGACGATGTGGCGCAAGATTGTGCCGCGTCCGGCTTGGATTTGGGCTTGGCTGTATGTGTAGAGGCGCTGCACCAAATCGGCGTATTCAATGGGGCTGTGGGTGTCGCCGTAAAACAGCCTGTCCCATTCGTGCATGACCATCGGGTTGTGGTACGCCTCGCGTCCGACCATTACGCCGTCAACGTGTTGCAGGTGTCCGGCGATTGCTTCGTTGGTGGTGATGCCGCCGTTGATGATGATTTCCAGATCGGGAAACTCTTGCTTGAGGCGGTAAACGTAATCGTATTTCAACGGCGGAACGTCGCGGTTTTCTTTGGGGGAAAGCCCGTCTAGCCATGCGTTGCGGGCGTGGACGATGAAGGTTTTGCAGGCGGTTTTGTCGCGCAGCGTGCCGACGAAATCGGCGACGGTTTGGTATTCGGTTTGTCTGTCGACGCCGATGCGGTGTTTGACGGTAACGGGAATCTTGACCGCGTCCTGCATGGCGTTGAGGCAGTCGGCAACCAACATGACTTCGTTCATCAGACACGCGCCGAACGAGCCTTTCTGCACGCGCGGGCTGGGGCAGCCGCAATTGAGGTTGACCTCGTTGTAACCGTATTCTTCAGCGGCTTTGGCTGCTTTCGCCAAATCGGACGGGTCGCTGCCGCCCAGTTGCAGGGCGACGGGCTGCTCGCCTTCGTTAAACATTAAAAAGCGGTCTTTGTCGCCATAGACGATGGCGCCGGAATTAACCATTTCGCTGTAAAGCCATGTGTTGCGGGTAATCTGGCGGGCGAGATAGCGGTAGTGGCGGTCTGTCCAGTCGAGCATAGGGGCAATGGAAAGGCGGCGGGGCGGGAGGGAGGCTTGAGTCATGTGTTTCATGTATCTGATTATTTTCAGGCGGCATTATATCAGACGGACTGTGTCGGCAATCGGCACAGGGGTCGTCTGAAACGGCAAAACCTGCTTTTTGAAGCAGGTTTTGTATGTTCAAAGGCAATTATTCGGCGCAATCTTTCAGCGTATCTTTATATGTATAAAGGTATGATGCGCCGACAAACGATGCGCCGCCGACGACATTACCTAAAAACACGGGAATCATGTTGAAGAAAAACTGCCCCCATGTAATGTCTGCACTCGCCAAAATACCGGCGGGGATGACGAACATATTGGCGACAAGGTGTTGGAAACCGTTTAACACGAAAATCATTACGGGAAACCAAATCGCCAACATCCGCCCTGCCGTATGCTTGGCGGCAAAGTGCAGCCACGCGCCCATACACACCATCCAGTTACACGCGACCGCCGAGACGAAAGCCCTGCCGAAATCCATGTGGACTTTGGCTTCCGCCACCGCAATCGTTTTTTCCGCCACGCTGCCTTCGGTCATGCCGACATAGTGTCCGAGGAAAAACGCCATCGCCAGCGTTCCCGCCAAATTGCCAAGACACACGACGACCCAGTTGCGCAGCAGCATTTTCGTAGAAATCCGCCCTGCCAAACGCCCCAAAGACATAATCATCATATTGCTCGTCACCAGCTCACCGCCGCCGAGCAGGATGCAGATCAAAGCGATGGGGAACATTGCCGCGCCGAGTAAAGTCGCTAAGCCGCCCCATTCGTGCGGAATGCCGCTGACCACTTTCAAATAAGCCAGATAACCGAAGCCGATGTATCCGCCCGCCAAAACGCTCAAAACCGCCAGCGTGGAAACGCTGGATTGTGCCTTGGCACAGCTTTTATCGAGGACGACCTGTAAAATTTCCTGTGGGTATAAATCGCGCGAAGCCATGATTTTCCTTAAAGTGGATTGAGGTGGGAACGCCGTTTCTTAAGACGGCAAAACTGTCGCGGTAGGGCAGTGTTGAGGGAAGCCGGTGTACGGTCTTATCGGATAAAAAACAATAGTGTATTAAACCTAAAATGCGATCGCGCCGCCTTGCTTTGGCTCAAAAGAAAGATTATTACATCCAGCGGACAGGTCTGTTTGCGAAGCGGCGGCTTCAAACAAAAGGTCGTCTGAAAACCTTGATGTTTTCAGACGACCTTTTCATCTCGACAAATACGGCATAATCCGACTGCCACTCAATCAATCCGTATGTATTCCACCGACAAAATCTCAATCTCTTCGCGCCCTTCCGGCGTATTTAAGACGACTTCGTCCCCTTCCCTCGCTTTAATCAAACAACGCGCCAACGGGGAAATCCAAGAAATTTTGTTTTGCGCGGTATCGATTTCATCGACGCCGACGATTTTGACGGTTTGCTCGCGCCCGTCGCCGCGTAATAATCCGACGGTTGCGCCGAAAAACACTTGGTCGGTCGCTTCGCGCAATTCGGGATCAACGACGACGGCGGCTTCCAAACGCTTGGTCAGAAAACGGATGCGGCGGTCGATTTCGCGCATACGGCGTTTTCCGTAAAGATAGTCGCCGTTTTCGCTGCGGTCGCCGTTGCTTGCCGCCCAGTTGACGATTTGGACGATTTCGGGGCGTTCTTTATTGACCAGCTGATACAGCTCGTCTTTCAATGCCTGCCAGCCGACGGGCGTGATGTAGTTTTTGGTTTCGGTACTCATAATCTTGCCGTTAAAAATAATATAGTGGATTAACAAAAATCAGGACAAGGCGACGAAGCCGCAGACAGTAC
>JUNU01000314.1 GCA_001067655.1 Neisseria lactamica | reverse complement strand
CTTTTGCTATTCGCGGTGGTAGGGATGGTTGTGGAGGATGGAGACGGCGCGGTAGAGCTGTTCGGTCAGCAGGACGCCACCATGCCATGCGGGAGGGTGAGGACGGTGATGTTCATGGGTTTCCTTGGTCGGATGGAGTCGTCTGAAAGGTTTCAGACGACCTTCGTTTTGTATGTCAAATACAAAAGACGTTTCGATTAGCGGAAAGAGGCAGGGTCAGATGACAGAATGAACTGAAAATTGTGGGATGTCTTATCGACAGGGATTGGCTTGATGATGCTTGATGGCATGAGATAAAAAAATAACCGCCTTAGGCGGTTTTTATGGTGGCCAGAGGCGGAATCGAACCGCCGACACACGGATTTTCAATCCGTTGCTCTACCAACTGAGCTATCTGGCCTTCATCTGCATTGCAGGGAAGTGGGCATTAAACCAAAAACAACGGGTTCATGCAAGGTTTATTTTGAAATGGCGCGGAGATATTTTATAAACTTTTGTTTTAACTTAAATTAAATTTCGATGGTTTTCAACGCAATCCGCCGGATATCAACCGTTGATACCCATAATTTTTCCATCGGGGATGGATTGTCGATTTCAGACGACCTATGTGTCGTTTTAAGATACAATCGCTTTTTTGTTTCTGAAGATATCTGTTTGATGTTGTATGATTTTTTAAAAGATATGTGGGATATTCTGCGTCTGCGCTATAAGAATCCTGCTGATTATTTCTATACGCTGCCTGTTATTTTGGCGATTTTGCTGTTGTTGGGCATGATTAATGCGGCAGATATGTCTCCCTTGCTCGGCGTCAGCACTGCCGCTGTCGTCTTTGGCGTGTTGGTTACCGTTATAAGGTGGCTGATTTTGAGCCGTGTGATGCGTTATGTTTTAAGTATAAACGGCGCGCCGCGCCTGCCTTTATGGGGATTCATCTTGGCATCGGAGGCTTTGATGATTCCGGCGCTGCTTGTGTTTTATATCCCGCAAATTACGCCGCTGTTGATGTTTTGGAAGACTTGGGCGTTTGGGGCGCAGGCTGTCGGCTTGATGAAAATGGGGCAGGTTAAAGTTTGGACGGTATTCAAAGGCTATCTTTTGTACTTCTGCTGTATGGTTGTGATTATAGGGATTTTTATACAGCTGTTTACACTGGCCGGCTGGTTCGATAAAGCAACGCTGATGCAAAATTTTAATGCATTAATAGCTGCTATGGAGCAGGCAAGATAAGCTAGGGGTCGTCTGAAAATCCGCCCTACCCGTTTTCAGACGACCTTCTTTGAAAGAAAAAAACCTGCACGATTGTCCGTGCAGGTTTTTGTTTGCGCTCAGGTTGGGGCAACCTTACATCATGCCGCCCATACCACCCATGCCGCCCATGTCAGGCATAGCCGGTTTTTCTTCAGGGATTTCGGCAATCATGCAATCAGTGGTCAACATCAGACCGGCGATAGACGCGGCGTGTTGCAACGCGGAACGGGTTACTTTGGCGGGGTCGAGTACGCCCATTTCGATCATGTCGCCGTATTCGCCGGAACCTGCGTTGTAACCGTAGTTGCCTTTGCCTTCCAACACTTTGTTCACGACTACGCTAGGCTCGCCGCCTGCGTTGGCAACGATTTGGCGCAGCGGAGACTCAACGGCACGCAAGACGATTTGTACGCCTGCGTCTTGGTCGGCATTGCCGGTGTGCAGGTTTTCCAGAGCAGCACGGGCGCGCAACAGGGCTACGCCGCCGCCTGCAACCACGCCTTCTTCAACGGCTGCGCGGGTAGCGTGCAGCGCGTCTTCCACGCGGTCTTTTTTCTCTTTCATTTCGACTTCGGTAGCGGCACCGACTTTAATCACTGCCACGCCGCCTGCCAGTTTGGCAACACGCTCTTGCAGTTTTTCTTTGTCGTAATCGCTGGTTGCGGTCTCGATTTGTTGGCGGATTTCGGCAACACGCGCTTCGATTTGGGCAGCGTCGCCGAAGCCGTCGATGATGGTGGTGTTTTCTTTACCAATTTCGATGCGTTTGGCTTGACCCAAGTCTTCCAAAGTGGCTTTTTCCAAAGACAGGCCGACTTCTTCGGCAATTACGGTACCGCCGGTCAGGATGGCGATGTCTTGCAACATGGCTTTGCGGCGGTCGCCGAAGCCCGGGGCTTTAACGGCAACGGTTTTCAGGATGCCGCGGATGTTGTTCACGACCAAAGTCGCCAAGGCTTCGCCTTCTACGTCTTCAGCGATGATCAACAGCGGACGGCTGGCTTTTGCCACTTGTTCCAAAACAGGCAGCAGGTCGCGGATGTTGCTGATTTTTTTGTCGAACAGCAATACAAACGGATTGTCCAGCGCGGCGATTTGTTTTTCTGCGTCGTTGATGAAGTAAGGGGACAGGTAGCCGCGGTCGAACTGCATACCTTCGACGACATCCAATTCGTTTTCCAAAGATTTGCCATCTTCAACGGTAATCACGCCTTCTTTGCCGACTTTTTCCATCGCTTCGGCAATAATCGCGCCGACTTGTTCATCGGAGTTGGCGGAAATCGAGCCGACTTGGGCGATTTCTTTGGAAGTATCGCAAGGTTTGGCGATATTTTTCAGCTCTTCAACCAAAGCGGCAACGGCTTTGTCGATACCGCGTTTCAGGTCGGTCGGGTTCATGCCGGCGGTAACATATTTCATACCTTCCGCTACGATGGCTTGCGCCAGTACGGTGGCGGTAGTGGTACCGTCACCCGCTACGTCGTTGGTTTTGGACGCGACTTCTTTCACCATTTGCGCGCCCATGTTTTCGAATTTGTCTTTCAGTTCGATTTCTTTAGCGACGGTAACGCCGTCTTTAGTGATGTGCGGGCCGCCGAATGCGCGGTCGACCACTACGTTGCGGCCTTTAGGACCCAAAGTTACGCGGACGGCGTTTGCCAGAGTGTTCACGCCGCTGACCATTTTTTGGCGGACTTCGTTACCGAACTGTACGTCTTTTGCTGCCATATTTAGTATTCCTTAAATGAAATTTAGATAATTAACTATGTTTTGAGCGACATTCACGGCACCAACTTTGATTGGTTGCTTTTTCAGGAGATAAGTTGCGAAAACCAAATTTCTCGTCTAGCTCCTGGTATGTGTTTGCAGTCGTTGTACGACATTTAGGACAGGTATGGGGTAATTGGATAGAACCAGCCATTTTACTTCTCCAAATCAACATTAAAATTTTTTTGAGGTTATTTGAAAACCAAATAATTATTCAGACAATTTTTGTGTCTGAAGCCTATTCTACAATCCCGAAAATATCTTCTTCGCGCATCACCAACAGCTCTTCGCCGTCGGCTTTTACGGTTTGGCCGCTGTATTTGCCGAAAATGACTTTGTCGCCGACTTTGACATCCAGCGGACGGCGGTTGCCGTCTTTACCGATTTTGCCTGCGCCCACGGCGATCACTTCGCCCATATCGGGTTTTTCGGCGGCTGCGCCCGGCAGGACGATGCCTGATGCGGTTTTCTCTTCAGCTTCCAAGCGTTTGACGACGACGCGGTCGTGTAAAGGACGGATGGTCATGTTTTATGCTCCGATAAATAGTTTAAAAACAATCATCTGCCTTCAGCCGGCAGATGCGGTTTGAAAAATAAGGCGGCAAGTTTGTCAACAAACTTACCTGAACACAGCGGCAAATTAGGGTTCGGCCCGATAAATTCAAGGGAAGAAGTAAAAATTTTCTATGCAGGGTCGTCTGAAAACGGGCATGACAGATTGCGCACCATCTCTCAATACGGTTCAAACAGGCAAACATTTTCAGATGAACTTTTACAGTCGGCGAGCTTCAAATGGTTCTATCAGCAAAAGGCATGAAACGATGGATGCAAACCTATGTACGCCTTTACAAAATAATATCCTATCTTTAAAATAAATAGAAATTATTATTAATAAATAGTTTATTTAAAGAACTGAAACTTATCCAAAAAGGAAATTTACATGACTTCCCCCCTGTTCCGATTCAGCCTGCTTTCACTGGCACTCGCCGCCGGCTTTGCCCACGCGGAAAACGAAGCGAAAGAAAGCATTACCCTTGATACCGTTACCGTCAAAGGTCAGGCTACAAGCGCCACACACCGTGTAACAACGAAACGTATGGAAGAAACGACTTCCACTGATTTAAAAGACGTATTGTTCAACGAACCCTCTATCAGTTTCGGCGGCGGCAACGGTCAGTCGCAATGGGTAACCATCCGAGGTATGGGACAAGACCAAATAGACTATAAAGTTGACGATACTTACACCGACAGCCAGATTTTCCACCACAATGGTCGTTTTATGCTCGACCCCGCATTGGTAAAAGTCGTTGCCGTGCAAAAAGGTACGGGTTCAGCCTCCGCAGGTATCGGCGCAACCAGCGGCGCGATTGTTGCCGAAACGGTTGAAGCCAAAGACTTACTGAGAGAAGGTCAAAACGTCGGTTTCAAAGTAAATGCTGGTATCAGCAGCAATAAAGGCTATTCGCGCGGCGTAAGCGTTTATGGTCAGGCAGGCGGTTTTGACGCTTTGGTTTCAGGCAATTTCGTACGTGAAAAAGAATACACGGCAGGCAAAGGCTACCGTAATTTGCTCGGAGGCGATAAGGTTTTGAACAGCGCATTGGGTTCGCGCGGTTTGCTGGGCAAAATCGGCTATCGTTTTAACGAAGACAACCGCATTGAATTGAGCCACCGCCAAGAAAAACAATATGGGGAGCGCGCTCTGCGTGAGGAGTTTGATTTCTCACAAGTATTCCAAACCGACCGCCGCACGGGTCAATACGTTTTGGATGCCAACGGCAACCGTATTCCGAATACCGCCAACAACTCGCCGCGTTACCGCACGCTGACCCAAGACACCACCAACTTGGAATTCAAAGGCGGAAACTTGGGCTTTATCGAAAAAATCAAAGCCAATGTTTACCGCTTGAATACCAAACGCGACGAAGCCCCCAATCCCAATTATGAATTGGACGGCGAAGTACGGACATACGGAGCCAACCTAAATCTTGACAGCCGTATATTTGACCGTCACACCTTAAAATACGGATTAAACTGGCGTACTCAAAAAAGTAGCTCAAATGGAGAAGGCGGCGAGAAGAAAAACGATGCAGGCGCATATGTTGAAGGTATTTGGGATCTCTCACCGGTTACGCTGACCACAGGTCTGCGCTATGACCGTTGGAAAATGAAAACCAGCAGCAAAACAGAAAATTCAGACGGCAACTTCAATCCAAGCATCGGGTTGGTTTATGATATTTCTCCCGAATTCTCCATCAACACCAGTCTGAACTATGCGACCCGCAGCCCACGCCTGTACGAAGCGGCTTTAGTAAACGACAGACCAATTACCGCATCGCCTGATTTGAAGGCGGAACGCTCGCGAAATGCGGAAATCGGCTTCAACTACCGCTGGAATTCTGCCCTGACGCTCTCCGGCAGCTACTTCCACCAACAAATCAAAGATGTGCAAGCCATCCGCCAAGAAGGGCGAAACTACGTCTGGTATAACGGCGGCAAGCTGAAAAACAGAGGTTACGAACTGAACGCCGCCTATCGTTGGAAAGGTCTGACCGCCCGCGCAGGCGTAGCTTACAGCAGACCGAAGCTGAACGGAGATACCGCCGACATCGTGACAACCGCTATCCCGATGGGACGTACATGGACGACAGGTCTGTCGTACCAATTCGACAATCCTAACCTGGAAATCGGCTGGCGCGGACGTTATGTCCAAAATGCAGGCTATGCTCCGACCTCGCGTGGCTCTGACGTAGCTCTGAATGTTGTCCGTGCAGGCTACGGCGTCAACGATATATTTGCCAACTGGAAGCCGACAGGCAAAGATGATCTAAACGTCAACTTCGCCGTCAACAATGTCTTTGATAAAAACTACAAGCCGCACAGCCAGCGTGCAGGTGCCAGCTCCCTGCCTGAACCAGGCCGCGATATCCGCCTGAGCGTAAACTACCGCTTCTAAACATTGCGTAAAAGCAAAGACGTCGTCTGAAAAACTTCTGCTGTTTTCAGACGACGTCTCTTTGTTTGGAAAACCGTGTTTACCGGAAGACCGTTTGTTCAAATGTCCTTTCGGACAGCCTTATCGCGTTCCGCTTCGGTTGAGTGAATGTATTGCATCAGCGTTTGAATAAAAACGGTCAAATCACGCTGCCACGAATGGCGGTTGCTTTTAGTGAAATACAGCGATATTTCGGGTTGCTCCATCAGATAGCAGCCGAAGCTCTCGTGCAACGGTACGATACGGATATCGTTCACATTATAAAAAGCAATGGTCATCGGTAGCGTGAAATAGGGATGTGACAGCGTCCACATGGCAGGGAAGGCGGGGCTGTCATCTTCAGAAGCAACAGTTAAATCATGGTTATACAGGGCGTTGCGCAGGTCTGTGATGTGCTTTTTCATGTTTTTATTTTTCATTCTATTTGGAAAAATGCTTGAACAAAGCAGGTGATGTTTGCCCGATTTACCGCTTGCAGCACAACGACTGCTTCGTTTTTCAAAAAACCGACTGAGTCAGATTCATCGGCATGGGTTTGGTTGAGGCGGCATAAATCGTAGAAGGTAAAAACAAAATTTTGCCCATTGATACATAATGGAAAATCCAATAGACAGCCTTTGTTCTCGGCTTCAAATTCGGCAAGATCATCAAACCATTCAGGAAATATGATGTGCATGAGTTTCCTTTTATAGTGGATTAAATTTAAATCAGGACAAGGCGACGAAGCCGCAGACAGT
>JUNU01000313.1 GCA_001067655.1 Neisseria lactamica | reverse complement strand
TACTGTCTGCGGCTTCGTCGCCTTGTCCTGATTTAAAGTTAATCCACTATATTAGACTGACAAGGCAAATGGTTCGGGCATTTTTGCGGTCTCACGCCGCAACCGTTCCCACCAATCAAAAAAGGTCGTCTGAAAACCGGAAATCCCAATTTTCAGACGACCTTTTCATGTTTCAGCTCCTATCAAGCATCAATATTTTGCGCAATCAGGGCATTGTTTTCGATGAAGGCGCGGCGCGGTTCGACTTCGTCGCCCATCAGGGTAACGAATACTTCGTCGGCGGCGATGGCGTCTTCGATGCGCACTTTCAACAAGCGGCGCACGGCGGGGTCCATCGTGGTTTCCCAAAGCTGTTCGGGGTTCATCTCGCCCAAACCTTTGTATCGCTGGATGGACATGCCTTTTTGGGCGTTTTGGAGCAGGATGTTCAGCGCGGTTTCAAAGCTGTCCACGTCGTACTCGTTCTCGCCTTTATAAAGCTTGGCATCCTCGCCGACCAAGCCTTTGAGCGCGGCGGCGGTTTGGGTAAGGGTTTGGTAGGCTTTGCTGTTGAGGAACTTGGGTTCGATGTAGCTGACCATGACGTTGCCGTGCAGCTTGCGGGTGATTTTGATGAAGCGGTTGCCTTCGTGCCCTTCGATGCGTTCGAGGGCGACTTCTTTTTCGTCGAGCAGACCGGAAAGTTCGGCAACGGCTTTATCGGCGTTTTCAGACGACGTCAAATCGATGGGCGACGCGTGCAGCATGGCGCGTAGGACGAGTTCGTCCACGAAGCGGCTTTCCTGTTCGATGACGGTTTTCGCCAACAAGAATTGTTTGGCGGTGTCGGCAAGTTCTGCGCCTTCGATGGTGCGGCCGTCTGAAACGATTTTGGCTTTTTCCAAGGCGAGGCCGAGCAGCCATTGGTCTTTTTCCAGTTCGTCTTTGAGGTAACGCTCCTGCTTGCCGTATTTGGCTTTGTAGAGCGGCGGCTGGGCGATGTAGATGTAGCCGCGTTCGACCAGTTCGGGCATTTGGCGGTAGAAGAAGGTCAGGAGCAGGGTGCGGATGTGCGCGCCGTCCACGTCGGCATCGGTCATGATGATGATGCGGTGGTAACGCAGTTTTTCGGGGTTGAACTCTTCTTTGCCGATGCCTGCGCCCAGCGCGGTAATCAGGGTGGCGACCTCTTGGCTGGCGAGCATTTTTTCAAAACGGGCTTTTTCGACGTTCAAAATTTTGCCTTTGAGCGGCAAAATGGCTTGGAATTTACGGTCGCGGCCTTGTTTTGCGGAACCGCCTGCGGAATCGCCCTCGACCAGATAAAGTTCTGACAATGCGGGGTCTTTTTCTTGGCAGTCGGCGAGTTTGCCGGGCAGCCCCAAGCCGTCCATCACGCCTTTGCGGCGGGTGATTTCGCGGGCTTTGCGGGCGGCTTCGCGCGCGCGCGCGGCATCGACGATTTTGCTGGTGATGATTTTGGCTTCGTTCGGATTTTCTTCGAGGAAGTCGGTCAAGGCTTGGTTGATGACTTCGTTGACGACGGGGCCGATTTCGCTGGAAACCAGTTTGTCTTTGGTTTGCGACGAGAATTTGGGGTCGGGCAGTTTGACGGACAACACGCAGGTCAAACCTTCGCGCATATCGTCGCCGGCGGTTTCAACTTTGGCTTTTTTGGCGACTTCGTTGGCTTCGATGTAGCTGTTGATGGTGCGCGTCATCACTTGGCGCAATGCGGTCAAATGCGTACCGCCGTCGCGCTGCGGGATGTTGTTGGTGAAGCACTGCACGCTTTCCTGATAGCTGTCGTTCCACTGCATCGCGCATTCGACGCTCATGCCGTCTTTCTCGCCGAACGCGTAGAAGATTTTTTCGTGCAACGGCGTTTTTTTGCGGTTCATGTATTGCACGAAACCTGCCACGCCGCCGGAAAGGGCGAAGCTTTCGTGTTTGCCGTCGCGTTCGTCAATCAATTCGATGTCCACGCCGTTGTTCAGGAAGGAAAGTTCGCGGATGCGTTTGGCGAGGATGTCGAAGCTGTATTCGACATTGCCGAAGGTTTCAGCGCTGGCGAGAAAGCGCACGGTCGTGCCTTTTTTGTCGGAATCGCCGACCACTCTTAACGGCTCTTCGGTTTCGCCGCGCACGAAGCGGACGAAGTGTTCTTTGCCGTCGCGGTAGATAGTCAGCGTTACCCAGTCGGACAGCGCGTTGACGACGGATACGCCCACGCCGTGCAGTCCGCCGGAGATTTTGTAGCTGTTGTTGTCGAACTTGCCGCCCGCATGCAATACGGTCATGATGACTTCGGCGGCGGAGCGTCCTTCTTTAGGGTGGATGCCGGTGGGCATACCGCGCCCATTGTCTGCCACGCTGACGGAATTGTCGGCATGGATGGTTACGGTGATTTTGTCGCAATGTCCCGCCAGTGCTTCGTCGATGGCGTTGTCCAATACTTCGAATACCATGTGGTGCAGGCCGCTGCCGTCCTGCGTGTCGCCGATATACATACCGGGGCGTTTGCGTACCGCTTCCAAGCCTTCCAGCACTTGTATGCTGTCGGCGCCGTATTCTTCGTGTTTTTGGTCAGTCATGGTCTTTATCTGTAAGATTTTTTAAAAGAATTTCTGCTGAGGTCGTCTGAACGACAGTTGAGCGCGCCACCCGGACGGTCAAGCTGTCCGACGGACGGAAATAGGCCGTTATTATACCTGATTCTGCTGGAAAATTCAGCGGCTTAGCACGTTTGCGGCGGCTTCGGAGCGGCAAAGTTTCGTTATCAATCGGGTTGCCCGCCGTTCCATCTGGGTACGCCTTCGGTTTCGATATCGAACATGTCCAAAGCATGTGCCACGCTGTGGGTAATGATGTCGTCAACGGTTTGCGGCTGCTGATACATGGCGGGGATGGGCGGGAAAATAATGCCGCCCATCTCGGTCACTCGACGCATGTTTTCAATATGGGCGAGGTTTAACGGTGCTTCACGCACCATCAACACTAAGCGGCGGCGTTCTTTCAAGACCACATCGGCAGCGCGGGTCAGCAGATTGTCGCCGAATCCGTGTGCGACAGATGCCAGCGTCCGCATGGAGCAAGGCGCAATCAACATACCGTCCGTTTTAAACGAGCCGCTGGCAATGCGTTCGCCGACGTGGTTGACGGAATACACGACGTCGGCGAGCGCATAGACTTCTTCTTTGGTGTAGCCCGTTTCCAAAGCGCGTGTCATTTCCGCACCTTTGGAAACGACCAAATGCGTTTCGATGTCGTGTGCGCGCAGAAGCTGTAAGGCTCTGACTCCATATTGAAAACCGCTGGCACCGCTGATGCCGATAATCAGGCGTCGGGTCATAAATAATCTTTCTGTGGGTCGTCTGAAAAATAACCGTAGGGGTTCATTATAGTAAAAATCTCCACTTGGAATAACACAGCAATACAAATTGTCGGCGCTTGTGAATATCCGATAGAATACTGTTTTTTCATTCTTAGGGTCGTCTGAAAGGGACACGATATGGCAAAAGCAAAAGGCGGTTTGGGCCGCGGTTTAGATTCCCTGATTTCCAACGGCGTGGACAACAGCAGCAGCGACCGCCTGACTACCGTCGCCATCAACGACATCCAGCCCGGCCGCTATCAGGCGCGGGTACAGATGGACGACGAAGCATTGCAGGAGCTGGCGGATTCGATTAAGGCGCAAGGCGTTATCCAGCCGGTCATCGTGCGCGAACACGGCCTTTCCCAATATGAACTGATCGCCGGCGAACGCCGCTGGCGCGCATCCCAGCTCGCCGGACTGACCGAGATTCCGGTCGTCATCAAAACCATCAGCGACGAAACCGCGCTGGCAATGGGTTTGATTGAAAACCTGCAACGCGAAAACTTAAACCCGATTGAAGAAGCGCAAGGTTTGAAACGCCTCGCCGACGAATTCGGACTGACTCATGAAACCATCGCCAAAGCAGTCGGCAAAAGCCGCAGCGCCATTTCCAACAGCCTGCGCCTGTTGAGCCTGCCCGAGCCTGTCCAAGAAATGCTCTACCACCGCCATCTTGAGATGGGGCACGCCCGCGCCCTGCTGACCCTGCCTGTGGTCGAGCAGCTCGAATTGGCGCAAAAGGCAGTGAAAAACGGTTGGTCGGTACGCGAAGTTGAACGCCGCAGCCAAGCCGCCCATCAGGCAAAACAGGAAATCAAAAAAACCATCAGCCCCGATATACGTCGTCTGAACGACGTTTTGACAGAAAGACTGGGTGTTAACGCCGAAGTCAAAACCACCAATCACAAAAAAGGCAAAATCGTCCTCCACTTCGATACGCCGGAAACATTTGAATATCTGCTGAAACAGTTGGGTATCGATTATCAGGCATAAGATGAAAATCAGATATCGATAAAAGCCTTTTCAACCACTTTCCAAGCCGGATTTTGCATGATGCGAAATTCGGCTTTTCCAATGCAGACCAATATTTATAGTGGATTAAATTTAAATCAGGACAAGGCGACGAAGCCGCAGACAGT
>JUNU01000312.1 GCA_001067655.1 Neisseria lactamica | reverse complement strand
GAATCGGTTCCGTACTATCTGTACTGTCTGCGGCTTCGTCGCCTTGTCCTGATTCAGTTAATCCACTATATAAAAAGGTCGTCTGAAAACCTGATGGATAAGGTTTTCAGACGACCTTTTTGATGGGAAGGGATTATTTGAAGATGTAGGAATCGGGCATTTCGTCGAAGCTGACGACGCGGCCGCCTTTTTCTTTGGCAAATTTCTCTGCTTGGGCTTTGTCGGCGAAGGGGAGGGCGTCTTCCGCACCCATGCCGCCGATGAAGCCGCTTTCGATGACGTAGTAGGCTTTCTTGCCGTCTATCCATGCGGTGTCGGCATTGGGTTTGCTCCAGTCTTTGACTTTGCCCATGTCGGTAACGTAGATGACGTGGATGCCTTTAGGCTCTTCGGGCAGCTTGGTGTAGCCGAACATCTGCTTGATGGTGGAGAACCAGACGGGGCGGTCGGGTTTGCCGTTGAGGTAGATTTGGGCTTTGGGGCCGTTGTGTTCGGTCAGGTTCATGCTGCAATAGTGCCCCACGGCGCGGTCGCTGATTTGTTGAGGCTCCGGCGGCGGGGTGTCATCCTCTTTGGGACAGGCACTCAGGAGCAGGGCGGCGAGGAGCGCAGGTAAAATCTTTTTCATATTTGTCGCTTTCCAAAAATTCTTGCTGCCAAGATAAGGGGAATGATAACCCATAATATCTGCGCGGTCAGCAATACGGGCATGGTCAGGCTGATTTGTTCGCTCAAACCTGCCATACCTGCGTACATGGCGGTGTTCTCGTAACCGGTCAGGTTGAGCAGGCGGTAGATGTCGGTGGGGTTGAAAAGAAGGACGGTTTCGACGACGGGTGCGGTAATTGTTTGCTGGGTATCGGCGACGAGGATGCCCAAAAGCGCCATGTCGAAGATGACGACGAAAAACAGCCAAACGCCGATGGCGATACCGGCGGCGGTGCCGCGTTCTTTGACTTTCGCACTGATGAGGTAGCCCATGGACAGGAATGCGGCGCCCAAAATGACGCTGGCGGCAATCAGCAGGGCAAAGGGTTTCCATGCGGCGATGTCGAAGCTGCCGTTAGCGAGTTGGAGCGTGATGCCCGCGATTCCGTAGCCTGCGGTGGTGGCAAGGGCGAGGATGATGAGGTGTCCGATGAATTTTCCGGCAAGGATTTGGTTGCGGGAAACGGGGTAGCTCAACAGCAGCGCCATAGTGCCGCGTTCGATTTCGCCGATGAGGGAATCGTAGGAGAGGAGCATGGCGATGAGCGGGATCAGGAAGATGGATAGGCTGGAGAGGCTGACGACGGTTACGGTCAGCGGATCGACTTTGACCGAGCCTGTGGGCGAGCTGCCGAGGAAGCCCAATGAGAGGGCGAGGGCGGCAAGCAGGACGGAGGCGGCGAGTACCCAGCGGTTGCGCAGGCTGTCGCGGACTTCTTTTCCGGTGATAATCCAAACGGGGTTCATACGTCCTCCCTTTTTAAGAATTGTGCGTACATGTCGTCGAGTGTGGGTGTGTGGATGTCGAGGTAGGCGAGGTCGGACAGGTTGCCCAGTTCGCTGAGTAATGCCATGCGTTCTTCAGCCTGACATTGCGCCTGATAGCTGAGGTCGTCTGAAAGCGGCTGCCAGCGTCCGCTTAACGGACGCGGGGCTTTGAGTCGGATGTTGACGGTGAGGGGAAGTCCGCTTTGGACGTGCAGCTCGTCCATGCTGCCGTCGGCGACTTTGACACCGTTTTTCATGACGACGATGCGGTCGGCGTGGCCGTCGAGTTCGGCGAGGGCGTGGGTGCTGAGGAGGACGGTGGCGCCGCGTCCGTTGAGTTCGCGCACGACTTCGTAAAACATTTGGCGCGAGGCGGGGTCGAGGCCTGTGGTGGGCTCGTCAAACAGCAATACTTTGGGTTCGCCCAGCAAGGCTTGGGCGAGGGCGAGGCGTTGGCGCATGCCTTTGGAGTAGGTGCCGACGCGGCGGCGGGCGGCTTGGGAAATGCCGACGCGTTCGAGGAGTTCGTGGTTTTTGGTGAGCGGCTGTTTTTTGAGTTTGGCGTAGAAATTGAGGGTTTCGATGCCGCTGAGGGAAGGGTGCAGGGCGACGGTTTCGGGCAGGTAGCCGATTTGGCTGCGCAACTGCGCGCCCGCTTTGCTGCCTGTGCGCTCACCCAGCAGCATGACTTCGCCTTCGGTGGGGGTAATCAGCCCGAGTATCAGTTTGATGAGCGTGGACTTGCCTGCGCCGTTGTGTCCTGCAAGACCGACACTTTCCCCCGCCTTCAAGACTAAATCGACTTGGTTGACGGCTTTTTGTGCGCCGAAGCGTTTGGTTACGTTTCTCAATTCGACATGGTGTGCGCTCATGAGTGCTTCCTTGTGTGGATGGGTTTCAGACGACGTTGAGGGTCGTCTGAAAAGGGCGTTCTTTGTATGGGGTCGTCTGAAAAAGGGAGAAGGGTTTCAGACGACGTTTGTTATGGGGCGGCGTTTTCGACTGTTGCCTGCGTTGCGGGTTGCACCGTATTTGCGGCGGATGCCCGTTGGTACGGCAATGAGGGGCAAAACCTTGCTGCGGCGGGGTTTTAAGGTCGTCTGAAAAGTTTTCAGACGACCTTGCGGGTCGTGTTTGCCGGTCCCGCTTAGTTCAATGAGCCGTTTTCGGCATCGCTCCATTCGGACTGATGGGTTTTGGCTTCTTGCAACAGTTGTTCTTTCATGGCTTCGTATTTGGTGGTGGTTTTGTTGCTGCCTGCCTTCATCAGCGGTTTGCTGTCGATCACGCCGCCGGGGAGGATGGCGGGGAACTGCGATTGCGCCCATTTGACGATGCTGATGGCGGGGCTGTTCATCAGGAGGCGGGAAACGGGCGCGCGCCAGATGATTTGGTCGATGATGCCGTTGGGACGGTACGCGCTGTCGCCGAAGCCGTCGCCGTCGAGGTCGAACGCGCTGTTGTCGCTCCAGTAGTTGCCGCGTCCGCCTTCGCCCCAGTCAAGAAAACGTGTGCTGACGTATTTGACTTGGCTTTCGTTGTTGATGAAGGCATTGTCGGAAAGGGTGGTGCCTTCGATGGCGGCGGTGAAGTGGATGCCGATTTGGCAGTTTTCAAAATGGTTGGCGACGATTTTGTTGTAGTTGGCGTTGTAGGCGAAAACGCATTTGCCGGCTTTGTTGATGATGTTGTCGTGGATGTCGGAATAGTTGACGTAGTTGAGCATGATGCCTTGGTCGCGGCTGCCGACGGCGATGTTGCCGTACACGTTGAGGCGGTCGGAAAACATCAAAACGTAGCCCATGTTGTTGCCGACGGAAATGTTGCCGCTGACTTCGCTGTCGTTGGTGTACATGTAGTGGACAGCGAAACGCAGGTCGCTGAAGCGGTTGTTTTTGTAGGTGTTGTTTTTGCTGGTGTTGGAGAAAATGCCGTCGCGGCCTTTGGAAATGTCGTTGCTGACAACTTGCGCGCCGGGGGCGTTCCAGACGGTTACACCGTTGCCGCGTTCGTTGACGCGCAGGGTGGAGTCGCCGACGATTTTGTTCTCGCGCACCATGGATTCGGCAGAACCGTGGATATATACGCCGACGGAGTTGTCGAGGATGTTGTTGTGTTCGATTAAGGCGCGGGGGGCGGTTTCTTCGAGGTAGATGCCGGCATCCATGGCGGGCAGGCTCATACCGGAACGGGTGACGGTTAGGTTGCGCAGGGTAACGTCGGGGGCGATGACGGCAATGGTGCGGCCGGTGCGGTCGCCTTCGATTTTGGCGGAGCGGTCGGCAGGGCCTTCGATGGTGATGGGTTTATCGATAAGCAGTTTGGTTTTGTAAGTGCCGGAGGCGAGCTTGAGCGTATCGCCTGCCTGCGCGCGCGCGATGACTTCGGGGAGGTTGTCGGACGGGGAAACGTCGATGGTGGCTGCAAAGGTCGTCTGAATCATGCTGCCGAACATAAATGTCAGGACAGCGCGTCGCCATGTTTTGAATTGGGGTGTGTGCATGGAGTTCCTCTGATTCGTGCGGTGTGCGTCGGCACGGTGATGCCTGCCTGTGAGGGCCGTGTTTTTGTTTTATAGCGGAACAGTCTGTTGCGTCCAAACGGTTCTGCTATAAAAGGTCGTCTGAAAACGAGGACAGCGGGTTTCGCTAAGACCTGAAAGTTTTTTCAGACGACCTTTCCGTTAAGTCTGTGATAAACCGTCAAACCCGATTATCGGGGTTTAACGATCATTTGACCGGACATTTCCATGTGCAGGGCGTGGCAGAACCATTGGCAGTAGTACCAGTGTACGCCCGGACGGACGGCTTTGAAGGTTACCGATTGGGTAGCTTGCGGGCCGATTTCCATGGCGATGCCGTAGCCTTCCAAAGTGAAGCCGTGGGTCAAGTCTTCGATGGTTTCTACGTTGGTCACATATACGGTCACTTCGTCGCCTTGGTTGACTTCGAATTGCGGGATGCTGTACGCAGGTGCAACGGCAGTCATGTATACGCGGACTTTGTTGCCCTCGCGGATGACTTTGGCGGCTTTTTCCAGCTCGACACCGTCTTTTTTCGCCTGTTCCACAGCGTCTTGCCAGAACCATGGGTCTTTGCGGTCCCAGGTTTTTTTCGGGTTGACTTTGGAAGCGGCAACCAGACACAGGTCATGCGGTTCGGCAAAGGTCGGGTTGTCGTGTACCAGGCGCATTTCGTCGCCGGAAATGTCGATCAACTGGTCGCATTCCGGTTTCAGCGGGCCGGCGTTGAGGAAGCGGTCTTTGGAGAATTTGTTCAAAGATACCAGCCATTTACCGTCGGCTTCCTTGGTTTCGCCCATGGTCGTATGGTTGTGGCCCGGTTGGTAGTGAACGTCGAGTTTTTGTTTGATCGGATCCACTTTTTCGCCTTTGTAGGCTTTGATCGCGTCGTCGATGTTCCATTTAACCATTTGGCTGTCAATAAACAGCGTGGTGTAGGCGTTGCCGCGACCGTCAAACGCGGTGTGTAAAGGACCGAGACCCAGTTGGGGTTCGGCGACAACCACGTCGCGCTCTTTGATTTTGCCTGCGAACAAATCGTCCAGTTTGCTGACGTCCAATACGGTAACGGTCGGAGACAGTTTACCGTTGAGCATGATGTATTTGCCGTCAGGGGAGGCGTTACAGCCGTGCGGAGAGTTCGGCACGGGGATGTAGCGGGTGTAAGGGGAATTGGCTTCTGCGCGGCCGTCCAGCATTTTTACGCCGTTGACTTCTTTGAAGTCGCCTTTTTTGATGCCTTCTTCGATGGCGGCAAGATTGAAGACTACGCACCAGTCTTGCTCGTTGGAAGAAGCACCTTGTACGGTCAGGGCGCGTTCGGAGTTGTAGCAGGTGGAGAAGGAGTATTTGCCTTGGTAGTCGGCATCGCCGTTGTCCAAGTTGCCGTCCACCAATACTTGCCATGCGATGTCCATGGTTTCGCCGTCGATTGCGGTGTAAACGGCATTCCAAGTTTTAGGATCGTTCCAAGTACCCACACCGCTTACCGGTACGATGTGTTCGCCGTTGGCAAATACATAGCCGGTTTTCGGATAACGTTGCGGACGCAGACCGTGTACACCGGAAACGTTAGGGATTTCGGTGATTTTGTCGGTTTTCATGAAGTCCAGGCGAATGCGGCAAACGCGGTTGTTTGCTTTGTCGTTGGCATACGCGTAGCGACCGTCGTAAGTTTGGTCGGTAAACGACAAGTGAGGGTGGTGCAAGTCGCCGTTAGGGTAGCAGCGCAGGCCGCTGTCTTTCAGGAACTGGTTGGTTTCCGGCGTATTTTTTTCATTCAAAATACGCAGGCTCTCGTTGGTACGGCCCCAACCGGTCGCGCTGTCCATGTTGAACACGGGGATACGCATCAGTTCGCGCATGGAAGGTACGCCGATCAAGCGCATTTCGCCCGATTGGCCGCCGGAGAGGAAGCCGTAGTATTGGTCGAGTTCGCCCGGACCGACTTCGGAAGTCTGTTTACCCGGTTCGGCAGAGGCATGAGACTCGGTTTTGGCGGCAGGTGCAGCACCTGAAGCGGCGGCTTTATCGCCACCCTCTTTGGAACAGCCCGCCAAACCCAACAGACCGGCGCCGGCAATACCTGCGCCTGAAACGGCGGCAGTACCTAAGAATGAACGACGGCTTAAGCCGTTTTGTTCTAATTTTTCGTCTGACATACAACACTCCTTGGATAAAATTCGGCAGCCGGCGTTTTCAGACGACCTGCCGATTGAAAAAACGTATTTATGTTTATAAGTGTGGGTACGGTTGACCCGTTATTTCTTTAGGGTTTCAGATTATTCGCCGGCTTTAGGGGCGGTTTCTTTTTTCACAAACTGCACAACCTGCTCCCCAGGCTGCTGTTTTGCAGATGCGGTTTCGGGGTCGGCTTTTGCCGCCGCCTGTTTTTGTTTTTTCTTGTTGGTTGCCACAACTTGCGGGCAACGTGTGTCATGGTGATACATGACTTGGCAGTGCAGGCACTGGATACATTCGTTCGGATGGATGTCGCCTTCCGGTGCAATCGCCTGAACGGGGCATTCGTGCGTACAGATTTGGCAAGGGTTGCCACACATTTTATAGCGGCGCAGCCAGTCAAATACGCGGAAGCGGCCGGGTAGGGCGATGCCCGCGCCCAATGGGCACAGATAGCGGCAGAAGAAGCGTTCGATAAACAGGCCGGCAACCAAAAGGGTAACGGCAAACGCGACAAACCACCATTCGCGGACGAATTTCAAAATAATCGCCGTTTTAAAGGGTTCTACCTCTGCGAATTTTTCCGCCGTGCCCAAATCGTACAGGGAAATTGCCAACAGTGCGAAGAAAATGACGTATTTAATCGCAGTCAGGCGCGTGTGCAGCAGGTGCGGCACGGTAATCTGTTTCACGCCCAATTTTTTGGCGATACGGTTGGTCAACTCTTGCAGTGAACCGAAGGGGCAGAGCCAGCCGCAGAATGTACCGCGGTTCCACAACAGCATAGTTGCGGCGGTAAACAGCCACAGGATGAACACAATCGGATCCATCAGGAAGAAGTCCCAACGGAATTCGGTCAGGATGGCGGAGAACAGCGTCAGCGTATTGACGACCGACAGTTGCGCCTGAGCGTACCAGCCGATATAGAACAGGGTAAATGTCAGGAATACCAGGCGGAAGCGGTCGTACCATTTCTCATAGCGGACAATCCAGTCCTGGAACAGGAAGACCAAAAGCAGGATGGTCAAGGCGATGCCGACTACGGCGATTTGTCCCTGTTTCGCTTTCCACACCTGTTTCCAGAGTTGGTTGGACGCACCGTCGTTTGAAGAGGCTTCAGAGGCTTCTTCGGCTATGCCTTTGGTGTCTGAGGCTTGGTCGGCGGTAGGAGCGGCTGCCGGTTCGACTGGTGCACTGATTTCGACGGGAGGTGCTTTCGGGTCATCGACATAGTAACTTTGAGGCAGTTCGTAATCCAAATCGGCGGTTACGAACGCTTTGTCGTTTACGCTCAATACGCGTTGAACCATCAACTGTAAACGCCAAGGTTCGGCAGCATCGAATTCCACACCTTCGGGAATCGTAAACCAAGATACTTCTTTAAAGTGGGGCGCGCCTTCGGCTGCCAAATCAACCAAGCGTTCGTGTTGCGCGTCGGTGAAGCGGAAGCTGTTTTCGCCTTGAATCATCTCGATACGGTCGAAAATACCGCCGCGGACATAACCCGAACCTTTCCAAGAGTAACGGCCTTCACCGGCAATCAAGACAGCTTGTTGACCCGGTTGCAGACGGTTTTGCAGGTTTTTCCAACCTTCCTCGCCCAACAGGCTTTTGCCAATGGAAGGCTGGCTGACTACGGCAGTGTACAAATCGATAAAGGTATCGTCGCCTGCACCTTGTTCGGCGTGTTCGGCAACACCTGCTTTGCCGCCTTTTTCAAACAGCTTGTTGATTTCGTCAACTGTAATGTGCAGATGACCGATGGCTTTTTGTTCCAGCAACGCATTCCAAGATTGAATGTCCTGTTTGTCAGGATTGACAGCGCGGCGAGGTCGGGTTTGTGCCGCAGGGGCGGCAGCCTGTTGCGTATCCGCAGCATTGGCGGAGGTCGTCTGAACGGCTTTGTCAGTGCCCAAACCATATTTGCCGGCAACAACTTTGAACGAACGCTGGATACTGTCGTTAATTACCATCAGCGTAACGGTCGCGCCGCTGATGATGTCCCCGGGGGCAACACCCGGAGTGGGTGGATTTTTAATAAAATTCAAACCGATATATTTATTGATGAATTTATCCACACGCGATTGCGGAATACCAATAAGCATAATCGGCTCATGGTGATCGACCAGCTTCGCACCGGCAATCGTTCCGTCGTTGGCCAAAGCCATCATCGTATCAATCGGTTTGCTCGAATAGCCGCGCGTATTGACTACGTCCGTCGTGATATACACCAAACCCAACTGCTCGTCGCCCTTATAAACACGGGCAACCATAGGCTTGCCTTCAGGCTTGCCATAACGGTCTGCACCCGGAAAAATTTCCGAAGGCTGGACTTTTGACAGGAAGTCAGGCAAACGCTCTGCGTAAGCGGGCAGTGTCGAAAACAATAGGACAAATACGGCAAACATCGCCAGCATCGTATTCAAGATGCCTGATGTGTGTTTCGTTTTTAGGCAGGACATGGCTGTTCCCGATTATTCGATACTCTAAACATTAACATTATATGAATCCATTATTTGCAATAATTTGACCTATGTCAAATTTACAAATCTTAAAACCTGGTTTTAACGGTAAGTAATACTTTGTGATTATATGGGGATGGCTCTATTTTTGTTGCTAATGGAATAGAAAACCGGGTAATTAAATAATTTTGGGTTTTGTGGTGTATTAATATGTTTTTGATATAGGGCAATCGCAATCTGTACATGGCGCAGGTAATGCGGCACTGATTTGTTTTTCAAGTTGCGGTTTATTGAATAATCTTTAAATTTGTTCGATAGCAGTAAAAAAGGTCGTCTGAAAACCAAATTTGATTTTCAGACGACCTTATATTTCCAACGCATCAAACGGCTATTTGCCTGCTTTCAACGATTGCCACAGGCGGACGCTCAGGCGGCTTGCATCTGTTGATTTGGGCGATACGATGAAACTTTTATCCATCAATTCCTTGGTCGGGAAGATAGACGCATCGCCGGTATATTTCTCGTCCATCAACGCGCGTGCAGGGCGGCTGGCAGGGGCGTAGGTAACGAAATTGCCGTTTTGCGCCGCGACTTCGGGATCGAGCGTGTGGTTGATGTATTTGTGCGCATTGGCGGTGTTTTGGGCATCGCGCGGAATCATCAGGGAATCCACCCAGATGCCGACGCCGCTTTTGGGTGCTAACACTTCGATTTCGACGCCGTTCTTCGCTTCTTGCGCGCGTGTTTTGGCGATGTTCAAATCGCCGCCGTAACCGACTGAAACGCAAAGGTTGCCCGCCGCCATATCGTCAATATAGCCTGACGAAGTGAAGCGTTTGATGTCGGGACGCACTTTTTTCATCATGTTGACGGCGGCTTTGATGTCGTCAGGGTTTTCGGTATTTGGGTCTTTGCCTAGATAATGCAGCGCAAGCGGGATTTGTTCGATGGCGCTGTCAAAATAGCTGATGCCGCAGGATTTCAGCTTTTTGGTGTATTCGGGATTGAACACCAAATCCCATTCGTTTTCGGGCAGCTGCTCCGTCCCTAGGGCTTTTTGGACCAGTTTTTTGTTGATGGCGAGCGTGTTGATGCCCCAGAAATAAGGGACGGCGTATTGGTTGCCCGGGTCGACTTTTGCCATCATGGCAAGTAAGTCGGCATCGATGTTGGCGTAGTTCGGGATTTGGCTTTTGTCGATTTTTTGGTACGCGCCGGCTTTGATTTGGCGTCCGACGTTGGCAATGGACGGGGCAACGAGGTCGTAACCAGATTTGCCAGTCAAAAGCTTGGCTTCGAGGGCTTCGTTGCTGTCGTAGTAGTCGTAGCGGACGTTGATATGCGTATTTTTTTCGAACGCTTCAAGCGTGGCGGGATCGACGTAGTCCGACCAGTTGTAGATATTGAGCTTGTCGGAGGCGGTATGGGAAGAAGGTGCGGAAGATTCTGCGGCGGTTTGTTGGCCGCCGCTACATGCAGTCAAGACGAGGCCGATGAGTGCCGCCGCCATTGAAATTTTTTTCATGGGTACAGTCCTTTTGTGGAAGGGGGGATTGTTGCAGCGGCGGCAGTCAGTCAAGCGCAGACTGTCCGCATACAAAAGGTTAACTGTGGGGGCGGCCGGCATATGCCTCGGGCCCTTGATTCAGCAGGTTCGCATTAAACGGCAAAATCCCTGTCGGTGCAATAGGTTAGACGGGAAAATTTCTTCGTTTTTTCATTGTTTTCCGCTATGGTTTTCTTCATAAACAAAAAAATATTCAGACGACCCGAAAAGGTCGTCTGAAAAAAGTTGCACTTGCCTTATTTTCAATCTTGAGGCAAGGGAAAAATAGGGATTGTGCCAACAAAATTGCAGAAAAGATGAATATTAAAGATTCCTACGATATCGTGTTGTTGAAATGCAAATTATATTTAAAATAAATAATAATTTTTCTCAAGATAAAAAGAGTTGTCTAATAATCCATAAATCATTATGATTGAGTTTGGTATTTTTACTCAATTTTAAAATTCGAGGAGGACTCATGAAGAAAATATTGATTACTTTAACCGCAGCAGCCCTACCTTTTGCAGCATCCGCCGAAGTTGTCCTGTACGGACAAGTCAAAAGCACCATCACCTCCGGACAGGTGAAAATCAAAGGTAGCGAAGGTACGGAAAAAAGCGCGACCGCAACCCGTATCAATGACAATACCTCGCGCATCGGCTTCAAAGGCAATGAAAAACTTTCAGACGACCTCAAAGCCATCTGGCAAATTGAACAGCGTACTTCCATTTCGGGCGAATCCAACAGCCAGCGTTTCGGCAACCGCGATTCCTTCATCGGCTTGGAAGGCAAGTTCGGTAAGGTACGCGTCGGCAATATGAACAATATGCTCAACGAGATGGATACCATCGACCCGTGGTTGTATAAAACCAACGCGATGGGTTTGGGCATCAACACCCGCACCGGTGTGCGCACCACATCCGTGCGCTACGACAGCCCTTCGTTCGGTGGGTTCAAGTTCAATGCGTCCTACGCGCCGCGAGACAACCGCAATCCGGACGACAAATATAAGCACGAACAACCCAGCAAGGAGCAATATACCGCCGGTTTGACTTATGAAAACAGCGGTTTCACCACCAATCTTGCCTACGGCCATTACAAAGGTGCATACACCGACAAGAACAGTAAAACCAAAGCCGCGCAAATCGCTAAAATCGAGAGTTACTACGACAAAAACAACCTGTTCGTCGGCGTAGGCGCGCAATATACCAAAGGCCATGAAAGCGCAAATAAATATTTGGGTTACTTTACCGATGATTTCAATACGTACAAAGGCACTGACATTACTGCCGATGCCGGTAAAAATGAAGCCGTCAAAGTTGCCGATGCAGCCGTTACCTTGGGTTATACCTTCGGCAACCTGACCCCTCGCCTCACTTACGCCCACGGCTGGGCGGCAAAAGGCGTGAACAGCGGCGAGAAACTGGTCGATAAATTCGACCAAGTTGTAGTTGGTACCTCCTACAAATTCAGCAAACGTACTTTGATGCTTGCTCATGCCGGTTATCTGAAACTGGGCAGCAAAACCCGCCTGACGCCGACTCAAACAGGTTCTGTTGAACAAAAAGCCGTTTCTTTGGGCATGGTTCATAAGTTCTAATGAAGCGGTACGGATAATCAGAAAATAGAAGAGGTCGTCTGAAAACCTTTATTTTGAGGTTTTCAGACGACCTTATTTATTTTGATCTTGGTTTCCCTGCATTCCGTTTCCCGATAAAATACACCCTTTCGATTTTGACTCTATCCGCTATGCCGACCGACCTTCAAGCCATCAACCGCCTGCTGCCGCAAACTCAGTGCCAAGAATGCGGCTATCAAGGCTGCCTGCCTTATGCACAAGCTTTGTTGCACGAGGATGCGCCTGTTAATTTGTGCGCGCCTGGAGGAGAGTCGGTGATGGTCGATATTGCCGCCTTATTGGGTAAGCCGCGCGTTGCGCCGGTCAAAACGCAGCCCAAAGCCGTCGCCTTGATAGACGAAGCTGCCTGCATAGGCTGTACCGCCTGCATCCGCGCTTGCCCTGTCGATGCGATTATGGGCGCACGCAAGTTCATGCATACTGTCATCAGCGACGAATGTACAGGTTGCGGACTCTGCCTTCCGCCTTGTCCGGTGGACTGTATCGACATGATACCTTCCGAACAGGAATACCTCCCCGCCGCGCGCAGCCTGAGCCGTTCTTACGAAGCGCGTTTCGCCGCCGCCGAACACGCGCAAAGCCGCTTTGATTGGCACACCGAGCGCAAAGCGCGTGATGAGGCAGAACGCAAAGCCATGCTTGCCGAGCGCGAAGCCGCCGTTAAAGCCAAGCAGGCGCAAATTCAAGCCGAAACCAAAGCTGCCGCCAAACCTGCCTTCAATCCCATGGATTTGATTGCCAAAGCCATGGCGAAAGCCCAATCCCAACAAGACAAACTGGTTGCATCCGACAACCGCGAAGCTTTCAAAAACCGACAAATCGAAGAAGCCAAAGAGCGCGCCGAATTGCGCCGCGCCCAACGAGATGTCAAATATGGCAACGAAGAAGAAAAAGCCGCCGCGCTTGCCTATCTGCGCCGTTACAAAGCGGAGCAAGAGGCAGCCAAAGAAATACGGTGAGGCCGGTGGAGAGACTTTGAAGGTCGTCTGAAATGGGTTTTCAGACGACCTTTAAGCTAAATTAAGTATAAGATTGATGGGGTATCGAGGAATAACAAGCAACACCTTTGCCACGAATACCCCAGTTGCTTGAGATGCTTCTTAAACATGTTATTTCCCGTATACAAAATCCCATTTGCGCCAAAGTCAGGGGCTATCCGGTATGAAAACAGGCTGCACAAAACTGTTTTGTATGGTAAAGTTTGCTTTTAATAACTTGGCGGTTTAAAGCCGTCATTCAGGGGCTGTTTGAATTTAAAATCAGATTTGTTGGAAACGCTGCATCGTTTGCGCGGCGTATTTCGAGAAACGGGCTGTTCGTCCGTCTGGTTTTAAATTCAAGCAGCCCTTTGCGTTTACAAAAACAGATAGAAGGTAGATTCCCATGCAATCTTGGCAGCTTCCCGAACATGTTGCCGATGTGTTGCCGACCAACGCCCGACAGTTGGAAAGCGCGCGAGAGCAGTTGTTGACTTTGTTCCGAGTGCACGGTTACGAGCTGGTACAGCCTCCGCTGATGGAATACAGTCATTCCCTGCTGACGCACATTGACGTGGGTTTGTCTTTGAAAACCATTTTAGTGGTCGATCAGCTGAGCGGTCGGCAGTTAGGCATCCGCGCCGATATTACGCCGCAAGTTGCGCGTATCGATGCGCATCTTTTGTCCGCCAATCAAGGGATTAACCGATTGTGTTACGCAGGTCCTGTGTTGCACGCGCGGCCGGAAGGTTTGCTCAATATGCGCGAACCTTTGCAGGCGGGGGCGGAGATGTATGGTTTCGCCGACATCCGGGCGGATATCGAGCTGATTGACTTGATGCTCAAAAGCATGAAGATTGCCGATATGGGCGAGGTTTTGCTGTCGCTGGGTCATATCGGCGTATTCCGCGCTTTGTCCGATGCGGCGCATTTGGATGCGGAGCGGTCTGCAACACTGCTTGCTTTGATGCAGGATAAAGATACCGAGGCGGTCGAAACGCAGGTTAAGGCTTGGAAACTGGACGGTATGTGGGCGAAAGCATTTTCGCTGCTGCCGCGTCTGTATGGCAGACGGGAAGTGTTGTCCGCCGCGCGCGAACGATTGCCTGATCTGTCGGCGGTCGGCAGCGCGTTGGACGAATTGCAGGCAGTGTGCGACGCATTTCCGAATCAGAAAGTCCATATCGACTTATCCGAACTGCGCGTTGACAATTACCACACAGGCTTGCTGTATGCCGCATATGGTTCCAATTTCCATGACGCGGTTGCACGGGGCGGGCGTTATGACGGATTGGGCGAATATTTCGGCCGTGCGCGTCCGGCGACAGGATTCAGTTTCGACTTGCGCAGCTTTATCGGACGTTTGCCCGCCATTGAGCGGCAGCCCGTCGTCTTGGTTGATGCGGACGATGCCGAAGCGGCGCGCGAAGCGGTCGAAGCCCTGCGTGAACAAGGGCAGTGTGTCGTGATCGACTACGGTGTCGGACACAACGCTTCGGAAGAGATTACAGGTCGTCTGAAAAAGTCGGACGGCGTTTGGCAGCTTGTTAAACTTTAAATCCATTCATAGCGGATTAAATGCAAATCAGGGCAGGGCGCAAAGCCGTCTTGGTTTGAGGTTGATTCACGATAATTTTTTAATATTAATAGGTTATATGGCTATGGCTAAAAATGTTGTAGTAATCGGCGCCCAGTGGGGCGATGAAGGCAAAGGTAAAATCGTTGACTGGCTGGCGGAAGAAACCAGCGGTGTCGTGCGTTTCCAAGGCGGACATAATGCGGGACACACTTTGGTCGTCGGCGGCAAGAAAACCATTTTGCGCCTGATTCCGAGCGGCATTCTGCATGAAAGTCTGGACTGCTTTATCGGCTCGGGCGTTGTCGTTTCCCCCGAAGCATTGTTGGGCGAAATCGACGAGCTGAACGCAGCAGGCGTGAAAAACGTCGAAGGTCGTCTGAAAATCGCGCCGACCTGCCCGCTGATCCTGCCTTACCACATCGCGCTTGACCAAGCCCGCGAAGCATCGCGCGGCAAAGGCAAAATCGGTACCACAGGTCGCGGCATCGGCCCAGCCTACGAAGACAAAGTGGCACGCCGCGCCATCCGCGTCGTCGATTTGCTGCATCCTGAAAAACTGCGTGAAAAACTGGATGCCGTCCTTGCCTATTACAATGTCCAACTACAACATCTGCACAATGCCGAGCCGGTTAAAGCGGAAGACGTGATGGCGGTTATCGAAAAAGTCGCGCCGCGCATTACGCCTATGATTACCGATGTATCCCGCGTGTTGAACGAGAAAAACAAAAACGGCGAAAAACTGCTGTTTGAAGGCGCGCAAGGTACGCTGTTGGATATCGACTACGGCACTTACCCCTTCGTTACCTCGTCCAACTGCTTGGCGGGAGCCGCTTCCGCAGGCGCGGGCGTAGGTCCGCAAATGCTGGATTATGTTTTGGGTATCGTCAAAGCCTATACCACGCGTGTCGGCTCAGGTCCGTTCCCGACTGAATTGTTTGACGAAGTCGGTGCAGGTTTGGCAGAACGCGGACACGAATTCGGCTCCGTAACCGGCCGCGCCCGCCGTTGCGGTTGGTTTGATGCCGCCGCGTTGAAACGCTCCATCCAAGTCAACGGCATTTCCGGTATGTGCATCACCAAACTGGACGTGATGGACGGCATTGAAACCATCAATATCTGCGTCGGCTACGAATTGCCCGACGGCAGCAAAACCGACATCCTGCCTTGCGGTTCCGATGCGGTAGAAACTTGCAAACCGATTTACGAAACTATGCCCGGCTGGAGCGAATCCACTTTCGGCGTGAAAAGCTACGACGCATTGCCTGTCAATGCCAAAGCATATTTGAAACGTATCGAAGAAGTCTGCGGCGCGCCGGTAGCCATCGTCTCCACCGGCCCCGACCGCGAAGAAACCATCGTTTTGCATCATCCGTTCGCATAATGGTTTGATTGTAAAAGGTCGTCTGAAAACTTGGGTTTTCAGACGACCTTTTACCATTAAGCGGGCTTAATCGGCAGTGTTAATATGAAAAACATGCGCATATACCTCAGCAAACGAAAGGCGATTTTGTTCACGTCAATATAAACATCTCATCCAATCGCCTGAAAAACTTTTCAGACGACCTGTAAACCTATATGATTGCACGGCGATACAAACAGAGGAGCAAATTCAATGTCAACAAACGAATACACGCAAATCGGCTGGATAGGTTTAGGTCAAATGGGCAATCCGATGGTAACGCGGCTTTTGAACGCCGGTATTGAAGTCGGTGTTTACAACCGCTCGCCCGATAAAACCGCTGACCTTGCCGATAAAGGTGCGAAAGTGTACGCAAGCACCGTCGAACTTATCCGCGCTTTTCCCGTTATTTTTCTGATGGTTTCCGACTTCGCAGCTGTGCGCGATATTTTGAGTGAGGAAGTTCGCAAGGAGCTTGCGGGCAAAATCATTGTCAACATGAGCACTATTGCTCCGTCTGAAAATCTTGCCGTTAAAGAATTGGTCGAAGCTGCGGGCGGACAGTTTGCAGAAGCACCTGTTTCCGGTTCGGTCGGTCCCGCTACCAACGGTACGCTGCTGGTTCTGTTCGGCGGAGAAGACAGCGTGTTAACGCCTCTGCAAAAAGTGTTTTCCATTGTCGGCAAGCAAACTTTCCATTTTGGCGGAGTAGGGAAAGGTTCGGGCGCAAAACTCGTGCTCAACTCCCTGCTGGGTATTTTCGGCGAAGCATACGGCGAAGCTATGCTGATGGCTCAACAATTTGGTGTCGATACGGGTACTATCATCGAAGCCATCGGCAATTCCGCCATGGATTCGCCCATGTTCCAAACCAAAAAATCGTTATGGGCAAACCGTGAATTTCCACCTGCCTTCGCACTCAAACATGCTTCCAAAGACCTTAATCTGGCGGTCAAAGAGCTGGAGAAAGCTGGTAAGTCGCTGCCTGCCGTTGAAACCGTTGCTGAAAATTATCGTCAGGCGGTAACGGCAGGTTACGGAGAGCAAGACGTTGCCGGTGTTTATTTGAAATTGGCAGAACGTTAGAAATAGCGTTGTCTCAGAATATGGTTCAAGGTCGTCTGAAAATCGTATAGAAGTTTTCAGACGACCTTGTTATCGCAGGCAATCATCCCACACTGCTTTAATCGGCTTCTCAACTTCACACGAAAGCTGCACCTCTAAAAAGGATATTTCCCATGACGCAAAATGAAAAACAACACACTAAACCACAAGGCGAGCTTTTGCTGCGCACCGTTGCCATGCCGCGCGACACTAATCCCAATCAAGATATTTTCGGCGGCTGGATTATGTCGCAAATGGATCTGGGCGGCGGTATTTTGGCGGCGGAAATCGCACAAGGCCGCATTGTTACCGTAGCTGTTCAGGAAATGAATTTCATCCGCCCTGTGAAAGTGGGGAATGTCGTCTGTTGCTACGGCCGTTGCGTGAGTGTGGGCAATACTTCGTTGCAGTTGAAAATCGAGGTTTGGGTAAAAACATTGATGAACGACCACCTTACTGAGGATCGCCAACTCGTTACGGAGGCTGTCTTTACTTATGTCGCCATCGATAGCGAAGGTAATAAACGTCCGATTCCGAAAGAGGATAATCCAAAACTGGAAGGCTTAATTTAAGCAAAAGGTCGTCTGAAAACGAGTTTCAGACGACCTTTTAATTTGGCATCGGCATTAAATTTTATAGTGGATTAAATTTAAATCAGGACAAGGCGACGAAGCCGCAGACAGT
>JUNU01000311.1 GCA_001067655.1 Neisseria lactamica | reverse complement strand
CTCTTTGAGCTAAGGCGAGGCAACGCCGTACTGGTTTAAAGTTAATTCACTATACTGCCCCATATCGCCGCACCATAACATTTCAGACGACCCCGAGGTCGTCTGAAACACAAAAACAGCTTACGTTAAGGCGACTCATTATGTCTGACATTGTCTTTATATTGTTATTCGGCAGGCTTCAACCCCACAGGACACCCGACTCATCCGACTCGCCCGTCCCCTTTTGGCATTCGGCGGCAGGCTCGGCTTTGATTTATTTATGTATACGCATAGTGACAATCATCATTCATGATTCGATTTCCAAAGCCATTGACAGCCTCCCCCTCATCCTGTTTCAAACCATCTGCATGTTCGGCTGCTTGCTTTTGTATTTCAAAATGTTGCGTACCACACCCGACCCGAAACGCCGCTGGTTTATCTATTGGGGACTGGGCATTCTTTCAGGTATAGCCTTAACCCTACTGACCGAAAAATTGTTTTATTGGGCAAACTTATTTATTATGCATTGACTGGAGGGCAACAGGCTGCCCCCTCTTTTTTCAGACGACCCCGAGGTCGTCTGAAACACAAAAACAGCTTACTCCAAGGCAATAATCATGTTAGACATTATATTCATATTAACATTAGGCAGACTTCAAGCTTCAGGAACACTAGACTTTCCCGACAAGCCCTATCCCATCTGGAAATGGGCGGTAGGCGCGGGCGTGCTTTATGCTGTGATAATGACACTGATAGGCTACGTTTTTTACTCATTCTTCTCTCCCTTCAGCTTGTTACTGACTGCCGCCGTGTCATCTGCCTGGTTCGCACTCTATTTCAAACTGCTGCGCGCCACCACTGACAAACCTACGCAGCACCGATCTATTTACTGGGGTGTCGGCATCGCTTCGGCATTTTTACTACCCTTCGCTCTAGGCCTTCTTAACGCATTGGTGCCCCTTCCACAATAACCCTTTTCAGACGACCTTTTCCACACTTCCGCATACCATGCCGACCAAACCGCCCGCCTACCACATCACGCACAAAATCCGCCAAACCCGCCGCATTTCGCGTAAAAGCATTGCTTTTCTGTTCCTGCTGGCAGGTTCGGCGCTGGTCGCACTGACCGCCCTCCTGTTTGCTTGGATGGCGGATTTCGCATTGGAAATGAATGCGGAGCTGGTGCAAAAATATCCTTGGTTTGCCTGGGTCGCCCTACCCTTCGGGCTGCCGCTCATCGTCTGGATTACCCGCCGTTTCGCACCCTACACCTCCGGCAGCGGAATCCCGCAAGTGCTCGCCAGCCTCGCCCTACCCTACGGCGCCAACAAAACCCGCCTGATCCGCTTGCGTGAAACCCTCCTCAAAATCCCGCTGACCTTCCTCGCCATGTGCGCAGGCGCGTCCGTCGGACGTGAAGGACCGTCCGTCCAAGTCGGCGCCGCAGTCATGAGCACGTGGGGCGCATGGTGCAAAAAACACGGCTTTGCCTTTCGCGGTATGCAGGAAAACGACCTCATCGCCGCAGGCGCGGCAGGCGGGCTTGCCGCCGCGTTCAACGCCCCGCTCGCAGGCGTGATTTTCGCCATCGAAGAACTCGGGCGCGAAGTCATGCTGCGCTGGGAGCGGCAAATCCTGCTCGGCGTCCTCGCCGCCGGTTTCATCCAAGTCGCCATCCAAGGCAACAACCCCTATTTCTCAGGCTTCAGCGGTGGCGCGCTCGACAATATGCTCGGCTGGGTATTGGGCTGCGGACTCGCGTGCGGCATCGCCGGCGGACTGTTCGGACGCACCCTGTATCTCGGCGCCACCGCCTTCGCCCCCGCCAAATGGCGCGAACACATCCGCCGCCACCCCCTGATTACCGCCGCCCTCATCGGCATCCTGCTCGCCGCCATCGGCACGCTTTACCAAGGCAAAACCTACGGCACCGGCTACTACGAAGCCGCCCAAGCCCTGCGCGGCATCCACGAAGCCCCCGCCGGACTCGCCGTCGCCAAATGGTTCTCCACCGTCCTAAGCTACTGGGCAGGCACACCCGGCGGCATCTTCACCCCCTCCCTGACCATAGGCGCAGTCTTGGGCGAACGCATCGCCGTCCTCACCGGACTCGCCCAAGGCACCCACGTCCTCGTCCTCCTCTGCATGGCAGCCTTCCTCGCCGGCGCCACACAATCCCCGCTCACCTCCGCCGTCGTCGTAATGGAAATGACCGGCGGACAAAACCTCCTCTTCTGGCTGCTCATCGCCTGCATCTTCGCCTCACAAGTCTCCCGCCAATTCTCTCCCCGCCCCTTCTACCATGCCGCAGGCACACGCTTCAAACGGCAGGTGGAACAAAGCGGACAGAAGTGAAGCCAGATATTGCCGATGCGGGAAGGTGTAGGAAAGGTCGTCTGAAATGTTTAATGATTCGTGGGCAAAGCCCACGCTACAAAGTTTTTTGGCAACATTTGCGCCGTGGTTTCGTAGCGTGGACTCCGTCCACGAAAATGATTGAAAACAAAGGTCGTCTGAAAACCCGAACATCAAGTTTTCAGACGACCTTCTTAAGGTATAGGGATTCACTTACCCCAGTCATCAGACCAAGAAAAAACCCTCGGTAGAACCGAGGGTTTGAAAATTTGGTTGCGGGAGCAGGATTCGAACCTACGACCTTCGGGTTATGAGCCCGACGAGCTACCATGCTGCTCCATCCCGCGTCAGAAGGTAAAACTATACAGATACTTGAAAACACTGTCAAGCACTTTACCGCCAAAATTCAGCAAAACATTACCCATTCAAAGTCCAGACGATAAAATGAATTATAGCAATATTATGATTTTAAAGAGTTTAAACCAAAAACCGACCAATCAGGGCTATTCGGAACTTCATCGTAAATCACTCAATCTCAAAAAGCCTTTAAACATGGTTGCGACCGTTTTTTGTCTTTTCACTGTTGATACGAAACTTATCTCATCACACCTAACGGATTGTAAAACACACTGAAATAGAGATCTTCAAAGATATCCTGCTCGTTTGAGTTTTGCTGATACTGCCCAAGCCCTATTAAGCCGACAGCCCATACCAGACAAACCATGATTGCCAACCTGACAATCAGGCGCTGTTTGTGCGGCATAAGGCTACACAGCCAATCTGCACATAAAAGCATACCCGACATCACCCAAACCACATATCCCCAACCAAATACACCAGGCAACACAAATATCGACCCCGGCATCATCAAGATTAACATTAAACAGGGGAACAAATATAAGGTTTCTTTATCATCCTTCAATCTGATATATAAAACAAAAAAAATCACATTGGCAAATGTAGGCCAGCTTGCCGGATACCAAAAAACAGTCAAACCTGTCATCCAAATTACCAAACCTATCGCTCCGCCTACAGCGGGCAAACACAAGGATAAGATGAACAGTATGATCGCCACCCTTCTTAAAGATTTCCTCAAACCTAGGTCATAGTCGAGTGGCAGTAGATTGTCCGGCATATTATTTCCTTACACGATAAACGGCAGCCAATCAAAGGTCGTCTGAAACCTTGTTTTAGAGTTTCAGACGACCTTTTGCCTTTGCTTCAATCCAATGTTTTTATTTCTTTGCCCTAAAGCCCAGCAGATGCTGCGTGGTGGCAAGCCATGCGCCGAAGACGCCTAAGGCGATGACGAAGCCGAACACCAGCGAAACTTCGCTGAAATGGAAGAAACGCCAGCCGATGTTGAGCCCGTAGGGCTTGAAGATGGCATCTACCAACGGGCGCACGGCGGAGAGCAGCCAGCCGCACAGCCCCAAGCTGACGGCGGCGGAGAAGATACTCTGCCACATGGCTTGGTAAAGGAAGGGGCGGCGGATAAACGATGCGGGCGCGCCGAGCAGCTTGGTGATTTCGATTTCTTCTTTGCGGCTGAGGATTTGCAGACGGATGGTGTTGTGCGCGACAAGGACGAACGCCATACCCAGCGTCAGCGAAAGAAACCATAAAATTTTGCGGATGAACTCGTTGATTTGATACAACGTTTGCACCCATTCGGTGTCCATGGTGGCGGATTCGACCATGGGCAGCTTGACCATATCCTGATAAATCACCTGCATTTGTGCGGGCGGCGTAGCGGGATCGGGCGTTACGATAAATGCGTCGGGCAAGGGGTTGCCGTCGAGCATGGAAACAAGGTTTTGGTCGAGGTTGGATTGCAGCTCTTCCAAGCCTTCCTGCTTGCTGATGAAACGGATTTTGTTGAGGCGGGCATCGCGTTCCAACAGGTTGCGGACGGTATCGCTGTCGGCTTTGGATGCGTCGGTTTCCATATAGAGGGTGATTTGCGGCGACTCGTTGAGCTTGCCTAAAACGCTTTGTCCGCTTTGGATGCCTAAATACATGAAAAGCGGCAGGGTCATGGCGACGGCGAGCATCAGGAGGGTGAGCAGCATGCCGACGGGCTGGCGCAGGAGCTGTTTGAGCGCAGTGCGCGCGGATTCGACGTGCAGCGAGACGTAGTGGATGATGCTCATGCGAGTCGTCCTTTCGAGAGGCGCAGGATGCGGTGGCCGTAGTCTGCCATGAGGGTTTCGTCATGGGCGGCGACGATGACGGTGGTTCCTGCTTCGTGGAAGGTTTTGAACAATTCCATGATGTCGAGCGCGTAGGCGCGGTCGAGGTTGGCGGAGGGTTCGTCGGCAATCAGGAGGCTGGGTTGGTGGACAACGGCGCGGGCGATGCACAATCGTTGCTGTTCGCCGCCTGAGAGGGTTACGGGATCGTCCAATTCACGACCTTTCAAGCCGACTTTTTCAATGGCGATGCGGGCGCGCTCTTCGGCTTTACGCGGCTGATAACCGATAATCCGCAGCGGCAGGATGACGTTTTGCAGGACGTTGCGGTCATAGAGGATTTTGTGGTCTTGGAACACGATGCCGATATGTTGGCGCATGAAGCCGATTTGGTTGTCGCTCAATTCGCCCAAGTCTTGGTTGTTGAACCACACTTTGCCTTTGCTGGGCTTGGTAATACCGGAAATCAGCTTGAGGATGGTGGACTTGCCGGAGCCGGAATGTCCGGCGATAAATATCATTTCGCCTTTTTTGATTTGGAAGCTGACGTTTTTCAGGGCTTCAAAACCGCCGGGATAGGTTTTGGAAACTTGTTCGAAACGGATCATAAGGTATTCCTGGAAAGGGGTCAGGACAAACTTATCCACAATTAATCCACAAAAGGATGCGCTATCGGAGACAGGTCGTCTGAAAAATAGGATATGTGCCGAATTATAAAGATTTCGGCGTTTTTTTGATAGTTTGCTCGGATATGGACGGCGGTAGGCAAAGCGTCGGACTGACGGCTTTACAACACAATATTACAAGTGTGATTGTCGCCATCATTTTATTTATAGTGGATTAAATTTAAATCAGGACAAGGCGACGAAGCCGCAGACAGT
>JUNU01000310.1 GCA_001067655.1 Neisseria lactamica | reverse complement strand
GAGCTAAGGCGAGGCAACGCCGTACTGGTTTAAAGTTAATCCACTATATATCAGGATATCGAGGTCGTCTGAAAAAGCCGTTTTAGGTTTTTCAGACGACCTTTTTATCAAAGCAGGGTAGGGAGTTAAACAGGCGTATCTTTCAACTCCGCGCCCAAATCCTTCAGGCGCTGCAATACTTCAGCCCATGCTTTGTCCAAATCGCGGCACGCCCCGCCTTCCGCTTTGATGCCGAACTCGATATGCGGTTTGACCGCCGTTCCGTCCGCATTTTGCCAGCCGACGCTGGGCAGACTGTAAGAGCGCACGCCCGGGTAGGTGCGTTCGATGTATTCCATAATCGGTGCGACGCGCGATTCGGGTTGTCCGAATATATACACGCTGCGGCTGCCGCGTTCGGTTTGGTTGAAGCGGTCGGCGTAATAAGTATCCAAAACCCATTCCGCCATCGGGTGTGCCATCACGGGGAAGCCGGGGAAGAAATAATGTTCGCGAATGGAAAATCCGGCGATGTTGTTGAACGGGTTGGGCACAAGTTCCGCGCCTGCGGGGAAATCCGCCATTTTCAGGCGCTGGGCGTGTTCGGGAGCGTCAAGCGGTTCGCCGCGTTTAAGGGTAACGGCTTCGATGAACTTGGCGGCTTCGGGATGGCGGACGACGGGCAAATCCAAAGCGGCGGCGGCGGCTTGGCGGGTATGGTCGTCGGGCGTAGAGCCGATGCCGCCGGTAACGAAAGTCGGCAGGCCGTCTGAAAAGCTGCGGCGCAGTTGTTTGACCAACAAATCAGGTTCGTCGGGCAGGTATTGCACCTGATTGAGCTTCAGTCCGCGCGATTCCAGCAGGGATTTGAAAAAGGCGAAATGCTTGTCTTGGCGGCTGCCGAGCAGAATTTCGTCGCCGATGATGATGAGGTTGAAAGCGTTCATGGATAGGTTTCTTTACCGATGCCGTCTGAAAATGTTGATGGTGCTGTAATTTATTCCCTCTCCCGTGGGAGAGGGTTAGGGAGAGGGCTGAGCTTGCGCTTTTCAGGCAGCGTTTGCTTAAGGGCTGCTGTCTGCACCCTCTCCCCAACCCTCCCCCGCAGGGGAGGGAGTCAGGTTGCGGATGGCGTAAAGGTCGTCTGAAAAGATTTTCAACGAAACGGGCAAGGCTCATTTTCAGACGACCTTGACGGCTGACAATGTGTTCTATTTATAAGATAATGAACTCCATTTTTCAAGTCCAAAGGATTCCCCCATGAGCCAAAACAATACTATCCTGCAACACCTCCCCATCGGTCAAAAAGTCGGCATCGCCTTCTCCGGCGGCCTCGATACCTCTGCCGCGCTGTTGTGGATGAAACTCAAAGGCGCGCTGCCTTATGCCTACACTGCCAACCTCGGCCAGCCCGACGAAGACGACTACAATGCCATTCCCAAAAAAGCGATGGAATACGGTGCGGAAAACGCCCGCCTAATCGACTGCCGCGCGCAGTTGGCACATGAGGGCATCGCCGCCATCCAATGCGGCGCGTTCCACGTTTCCACCGGCGGCATCGCCTATTTCAACACCACGCCTTTAGGCCGCGCCGTTACCGGCACCATGCTCGTTTCCGCCATGAAAGAAGACGACGTTAACATCTGGGGCGACGGCAGCACCTACAAAGGCAACGACATCGAGCGTTTCTACCGTTACGGCCTCTTGACCAATCCCGCGCTGAAAATCTACAAACCTTGGCTCGACCAACAATTTATCGACGAACTCGGCGGCCGCCACGAAATGAGCGAATTTCTGATTGCCAACGGCTTCAACTACAAAATGTCGGTTGAAAAAGCCTATTCCACCGATTCCAATATGCTCGGCGCGACGCATGAAGCCAAAGATTTGGAATTCCTCAACAGCGGCATCAAAATCGTCAAACCCATCATGGGCGTTGCCTTCTGGGACGAAAACGTCGAAGTCAAACCCGAAGAAGTCAGCGTGCGCTTTGAAGAAGGCGTGCCGGTTGCACTGAACGGCAAAGAATACGCCGACCCCGTCGAACTCTTCCTCGAAGCCAACCGCATCGGCGGCCGCCACGGCTTGGGCATGAGCGACCAAATCGAAAACCGCATCATCGAAGCCAAATCGCGCGGCATCTACGAAGCCCCGGGCATGGCATTGTTCCACATCGCCTACGAACGCTTGGTAACCGGCATCCACAACGAAGACACCATCGAGCAATACCGCATCAACGGCCTGCGCCTCGGCCGCCTGCTCTACCAAGGCCGCTGGTTCGACAGCCAAGCCCTCATGTTGCGCGAAACCGCCCAACGCTGGGTCGCCAAAGCCATTACCGGCGAAGTCACCCTTGAATTGCGCCGCGGCAACGACTACTCGATTCTGAACACCGAATCGCCCAACCTGACCTACCAACCCGAACGCCTGAGCATGGAAAAAGTCGAAGACGCCGCGTTCACACCGCTCGACCGCATCGGCCAGCTCACCATGCGCAACCTCGACATCACCGACACCCGCGCCAAACTCGGCATCTACTCGCAAAGCGGCTTGTTGTCGCTGGGCGAAGGTTCGGTATTGCCGCAGTTGGGTAATAAGAAATAAAGCAGCCCTGCCATTTGGGACTATTTCAAACAGGAAAGGTCGTCTGAAATTCAGTTTTCAGACGACCCTTCTATTTTTTCCTCAAATCAATTGAAATCATGAAATTCTTCACACACTTTTATCTTGAAAACCATATGTATTTCAACGACTACTTGAAATACGTCCTCATTTTCGCCGCGCTCGTCGTCCTCCTGCTCGCCGTGTCGCAATACCTGCGCCACCGCATGGACACCAAATACCGCGACCTGAGCATCATTGCCCTGCTGCTGCTCATCCTCATCAGCGGCATCCAATACCTCTCGTATAGCGAACGCCAAAACTTCGCCGCGGATACATCGCGCATGGTCGGTTTTCTCAATGCCCTGATTGAAAACCAAAAAGTGGAAAAACGCGACATCAGCGTCAACAGCACGCACCTATATAACGGCATGATCGTCGGCATCAAAAACCAATACTACGAAGTCCACTTCAATCAAGACTTCTCCGCCTACACCCTGACCCCCACCAATTTGGTCAACAACAACATCGAACTTATCGACAAAGAATAACAGGACACACTCATGGAAGCATACTCCCTCCTTGCCCTCAAACTCCTTATGGGCATTTTAGGTTTGGTTTTTCAAATCAACCTTTTAGGTAAAGGCAACCTCGCCCCTACCTCCGCCATGGACCAAGTGCAAAACTTCGTTCTCGGCGGCATCATCGGTGGCGTGATTTACAGCGACAGCGTCGGGCTTTTGCAGTTTTTCCTCGTGATGGTTCTGTGGACGCTTTTGGTATTGAGCCTCAAGTTCATCAAAAACAACAACCGCTGGGTCAAATCCATCATTGACGGTAAATCCGTCTGGGTCATCGTCAACGGCGAAATCCAAACCGAAGAATGTATGAAAAACGGCATCAGCGCACATGACCTGATGTTTAAGCTCCGTGCCGCCGGTATCTACGAAATTGCCGCCGTCAAGCGCGCCGTCATGGAGCGAAACGGGCAGCTTACCGTTATCCAATACGGCGACGAAAGCCTGCGTTACCCCCTGATTACCGACGGGCAAATCGACCACGACATCTTAGAAATCATCAAACGCGACGACGAGTGGCTGCAACAGGAGCTTGACCGCCTCCACCTTGATGTCTCGAAAGTCTATATCGGCGAATACATCGACGGAAAATTGGTGGCACACCCTTATCCTTCTTAATTTATAGTGGATTAAATTTAAATCAGGACAAGGCGACGAAGCCGCAGACAGT
>JUNU01000309.1 GCA_001067655.1 Neisseria lactamica | reverse complement strand
TACTGTCTGCGGCTTCGTCGCCTTGTCCTGATTTAAATTTAATCCACTATATTGTGAAAAAGGTCGTCTGAAAGGTTCAGACGACCTTTATGCTTTAGAAAACCGTTTCGGATGTTTTACAACCCTTGGCGGTCGAGCCAGCGTTCGGCATCAAGTGCGGCTTGGCAACCGGAAGCCGCGCTGGTGATGGCTTGACGGTAGGTATGGTCTTTGACGTCGCCTGCCGCCCATACGCCTTCGATATTGGTCGCGCCGACGTTGTCGCCCGTACCGCCTTTGGTTTTCAGGTAGCCGGTTTCGTCCATATCGAGCTGGCCTTTGAAAATGTCGGTGTTTGGCTTATGGCCGATGGCGATGAAAACGCCTTTGACGGCGATTTCTTCGGTGGTGCCGTCGTTGCGTTTCAGGCGTGCGCCGGTGACGCCACCTTCGTCGCCCAAGACTTCGTCCAGATTGCTGTTGAGCTTGAGGATGATTTTGCCTTCTTCAACGCGCTGCATGAGTTTGTCCACCATGATTTTTTCAGCGCGGAAGCTGTCGCGGCGATGAATCAGGGTGACGGTGTTGGCGATGTTGGCGAGGTAAAGGGCTTCTTCTACGGCAGTATTGCCACCGCCGACAACAGCTACGTCTTGTTGTTTATAGAAGAAACCGTCGCAGGTCGCGCAAGCGGACACGCCTTTGCCGGCAAAAGCCTCTTCACTGGGCAGCCCCAGATATTTGGCGGATGCGCCGGTGGCGACGATGAGGGCGTCGCAGGTATATTCGCCCATATCGCCTTTGAGGGTGAAGGGGCGGTTTTGCAAATCGACGGTGTGGATTTGGTCGAAAATCATTTCGGTACCGAAGCGTTCGGCGTGGGCTTGGAAACGAGCCATCAGTTCCGGGCCTTGTACGCCTTCGGCATCGGCAGGCCAGTTGTCGACTTCGGTGGTGGTCATCAGTTGTCCGCCCTGTTCGACGCCGGTAATGATGACGGGTTTGAGGTTGGCGCGGGCGGCATAGACGGCGGCGGTGTAGCCAGCGGGACCTGAGCCGAGGATGATGAGTTTGTGATGGTTGCTCATGATGTTTTCCTTACTTTGAGATTGAGTGTGTTTCAGACGAGGTAGATTTTACTTGAAACTCAGGTCGTCTGAAAATGCAGATGCATCCGCCCCCTTTTCTTTTGATAAAGGGTAGTGGCTGAAGGCATCTTATATAGTGGATTAACTTTAAACCAGTACGGCGTTGCCTCGCCTTGCCGTACT
>JUNU01000308.1 GCA_001067655.1 Neisseria lactamica | reverse complement strand
TGATTTGAGTTTTGGTATTTTTGCCCGACGGGGTGAAAAATACAGTTGCTACGTTTTTCAGACGACCTCCCAACCCACCACAAGGAAAGACGGAAAAATGCCCGAACCAACCCTTTACGAACGTTATCTCGAACTCAAAAAACAAGGCGTGCATCAGCGCGATGCCGTTGCCCGTCTGGGCGTCAGTGAAGGCGGACTCGTTGCCGCCTTCCCCGAGACGCAATATCTCGGCGGCGACTGCATGGCGTTCCTGCCCGAACTCGAAGCCTTGGGCGAAGTGAAAAGCGCGGTACGCAATGTTGCCGCGTTGTCCGAAAAAACAGGTATTTACCGCAACCTCGAACTCTCGCCCATGATGGGGACAGCCATCAATTTGGGCGGGCTGGATTTGCGCCTATTCATGCGCCATTGGAAACACATCTTCGCCGTCCGCAACGGCGAGGCGCGTGCGTTTCATTTTTACGACGCAACGGGTAAAGCCATCCAGAAAGTCCATCTGACCGAAGCTGCCGCCATACCCGCATGGGAACGCCTGTGCGCCGCCTACCGAACGGATGCCGCGCCTGTTTTTGAAACACCGCCCGAAGCTGCGCCCTACGAAAACGTCGAGCTGACGGACGAGGCGCTTGCCGCCTACCGCGAAGAGTGGAAAGGGCTGAAAAACGTCCACCATTTCCGCATCGTCCTCTCCCAATTCGGTATAGACCGCCTGCAAGGTTTGGAATACGCACCTGAAGGCGACGCGCAAAAACTGAAGCGCGAAGCCGTCGAGTTCATTTTCCGACAGTGCGCCGAAAGAGGTATGCCCCTGCTCGTGTTCGTCAACAACAGCGGCATCGTTCAAATCCAAACCGGACAGGTTCACCATGTCGATCGTGCCGACGGCTGGCTGACCGTGAGCGATTTTGCCGAAGAAAAATTCAATTTCTTCCTCGACGACGCCAAACTCGCTGAACTTTGGTTCGTCCGCCGTCCGGGCAGCAACGGTATTGTCCACAGCATCGAAGCCTACGACGAACGCCGCAATTTGGTGCTGCAACTGTTTGGCAGACCCGCCGATGCGGAGGCGGAATCCGAAGCGTGGCGCGCGTTGATTGCCGAAGTACGCCAAACATACGGGCTGTAATCTTTTTTGAACCCACACCTCGTCTGAAACCTTGTTTTGGGTTTTCAGACGACCTCCAAACCCCGCAAACCATACGGAAACATTATGAAAAAACACATCTTCGCCGCCGTCCTGACCCTGCTTGCCGCCCATGCCGCCGCGCAGCGTGTCGTTATCCTGACGCCCGACGTTGCCGACATCGCCGCGAACCTCGGTGCAGACAAAGAAGTCGTCGGCATCCACGAGTTCAACCGCAACCCCGCCTATAAAAACACGCCGTCCATCGGCTTTTACCGCAATTTCTCCGCCGAACCCATCATCGCCAAAAAGCCTGATTTGGTCATCGGAAGCTGGATGGCGAAACCTGACGGTATTTACGCCCAACTCAGCCGCGCCGGTGTCAAAGCGGAAAACGTCAATTCAAACGAAACGCTGGAGCAATACCAGCAAAGTTTCGCCCGCATCGGCAAATTGTTGGGCAAGGAAAAGCAGGCGCAGGCTTTGGCGCAGCAGTTTAAAAGCAGCATCAAGGCGCAGCCTGCCAACGGCAAACGCTACATCTTGAGCTACGACGGACGTTATGTTGCGGGTAAAAATACTGTCGGCGACGTGCTTATCCGCTTAGCCGGCGGGACGAACGCGGCGGCTTCGGTGGACGGACTCAAACCGTTTTCGCGTGAAGGCTGGCTCAATGCGAAACCCGACGTCATCATCATCGCCAAACACAATGAAAAAGCCCTCGGCGGCCTCGACAAAATCATGACGCGCCCCGAAATCGCTTCCAGCCCCGCTGGGAAAAACAAACGCATCTTGTTCTGGCAGGCGGACGACTATATGCGCTACGGCCTCTACACACCCGACATCGTCCGCAAGCTGCACGATTTAGGGAAATAAGGCGCGGTCGTCTGAAAGTTGCGTGATGACGCGAAGTCAGATGGGCAATCCGGTTTTTTGTCGGTTTCAGACGACCTTCTTTTGCCGTCGTTGTTTCGGAACAGATGCACATGAAGGCAGCAGCGTTCTGCGTTCGTTTATTGTGAACAGGTCGTCTGAAAACGGGCAACGGCGGATCCGTCGGCGTTTCGCAGCCGCTGCCGAAATACTCTTCAAAGAATCACAACATGAAAAAATGGCTTCCGGTGTTGCCGGTTTTATCTTTGTTTCTGATCTGGTTTTGCGCCGGAGTGGGCGAGGGCGGCTGGAGCAATCCGCTTGCCGCCGATCCCGTGTTGATGGAAATCCGACTGCCGCGTATTTTTGTCGCTTTGCTGGTCGGCGCGGCACTTTCCGCCAGCGGCGCGGCGTTGCAGGCTTTGTTTGAAAACCCGCTTGCCGACCCGAGCTTGATCGGAACGTCGGGCGGGGCGGCGATGGGCGTAGTGCTGGCGATTGCGATGGGCTGGAACATCGCCGTACCGCTGGCGGCATTTGCGGGCGCGTTTGCCGTCTGCATCCTGATTCTGCTCGGACACCGTCTGGTCGGCGGCGGCAAGCTGGGGCTGTTGGTCATGGGTTTTGTGGTCAGCGCTTTGTGCGGCGCGTTGGTCAGCCTGATTCTCTTCCTTTCAGACGACATGGCATTACGCAGCGCCATGACTTGGCTCTCGGGCAGCTTCTCCGAAGCGGGTTTTGTTTCGCCGGCTTACGCAGGCGGCGTGATGCTGGCAGGTTTGGTCGTGCTGGCCGCCGTCGGCCGCCGTCTCGACTATCTGCTCTTGGGCGACGAAACCGCGCACACTATGGGCATCAGCGTCGCCGCCACCCGCGTGGCAACCATCATCGGCGCGGCTTTGATGACCGGCGCCGCCGTCTCGCTCGGCGGCATCATCGGCTTCGTCGGCATGATGATACCCAACGTATTGGCGCAGGCAGTCGGCGGTTCGCGTACCCGCCTGATTATCCTGTCCGCCGCCGTCGGCTCGATTTTCATGTTGCTCGCCGATACGTTTGCCCGCTGGGTGGTGTACCCCATCGATCTGCCCGTCGGCATCGTCATCGCCATTTTGGGCGGGCCGTTTTTCCTGTGGCTGATTGTCAAAGACCAAAGGAGCTGACATGGCATTGCTGATCGAAAACTGCACCGTCAAAGCCGGAAAACGCACCATCCTGTCTTTGGAACGCGCCGAATTTACCCAATGCGCCGTCAGCGCGGTCATCGGCCCTAACGGCGCGGGCAAGTCCACCCTGCTCAAACAGTTCCTCTACCATCCGCAAGCAAGCTGGTGTGGAACGCCCATGAAGGACGCGCTCAAACAACATAAAATCGCCTGGGTCGGTCAACACGAACATTTCAACCTGCCCATGACCCTGTCCGAATACGTCCTGATCGGGCGATACCCCAAACTCGCCTGGTATCGGCGGCCCAAACAGGCAGACACACGACGCGCACAAGCCCTGCTCGAGCATTTCGACCTCGCCGACCTGCAACACAAACGCATCCAAACCCTCTCCGGCGGCGAACAGCAACGCGCCGCCGTCATCCGCGCACTGTTGCAGGATGCCGAAGTCCTCTTTCTTGATGAGCCGACCAACCATCTCGACGTCCGCTATCAACACAGCCTGATGCAGCACCTCACCACCTTGCCCGAACAAGGCATGACTGTCGTCATGGTGTTGCACGACCTCAACCTTGCCGCCCACTACGCCAGCCACATCACCTTGATGAAAAACGGCAACATCACCGCCGCAGGCGCAACCGCCGACATCATGCACGCCGAACGCCTCAGCCAAACCTACGACTGGCGCATCCTCGAATGCACCGCCAACGGCAAAACGTGGTTTCAAGCGGAGACTTTGTGAGGGGTCGTCTGAAAAGCGGTTGTATCGTGAGTTAACTGTGAAATCCTTGTAAAAAAGGTCGTCTGAAACTTTCAGACGACCTTTTCATTACATCAACCTTACCATCAAGCCGCGTTGTCGAAGCCGCTGTGGCGCAGCAATGCGTCTATGCTCGGTTCGCGTCCGCGGAAGGCTTTGAAGGATGCTGCCGCACTGCGGGAGCCGCCGACGGCGAGGATTTCCTGCCAGAAGCGTTTGCCTGTGGCGGCGACGTCGTCGCTTTCTTCAAAGGCGGCGTAGGCGTCGGCGCTGAGGACTTCCGCCCATGCGTAGCTGTAATAGCCTGCGGAGTAGCCGCCGGCGAAGATGTGGCCGAAGCTCAAGGCAAAGCGGTTGTATTCTGGCGGTTGGATGACGGCGACTTCTTTGCGCACGCTGTCTAAAACCTGCGGCCAGTTTTTCAGACGACCTTCGTCGTCTTCGCTGTAAATGGTCATGTCGAAGAGGGCGAATTCCATTTGGCGGACGAGGAACATGCCGCGCTGGAAGTTTTTGGCGGCGAGCATTTTGTCGAAGAGTTCTTTCGGCAGGGGCTCGCCGGTTTCTTCGTGGGCGGACATTTGTGCCAAGACGTCGTATTCCCAGACGAAGTTTTCCATAAACTGGCTGGGCAGCTCGACTGCGTCCCATTCGACGCCGTTGATGCCGGATACGCCCAGTTCGTCCACTTGGGTGAGCAGGTGGTGCAGGCCGTGGCCGGTTTCGTGGAAGAGGGTGAGGATTTCGTCATGGCTCAAGCGGGCTTCTTTGCCGCCGACGGGCGGGGTGAAGTTGCAGACGAGGTAGGCGGTGGGCAGTTGCAGCGTGCCGTCGGCGAAGCGGCGGCGGCCTTTGTAGTCGTTCATCCACGCGCCGCCGCGTTTGCCTTCGCGGGCGTAGAGGTCCATATAGACGCCGCCTATGGTTTTGCCGTTTTGCTCCAGCTCGAAGTAGCGCACGTCTTTGTGCCAGACGGGAACGGTTTTTTCGGCAAATCCGATACCGTAGAGTTTTTTGATTTGGGCGAACAGGCCTGCCAAAACTTTGCCGACGGGGAAGTATTTTTTGACTTCGGTTTCGCTGAATGCGTATTTGGCTTCGCGCAGTTTTTCGCTGGCGTAGCTCAAATCCCACGGCTGCGGGTCGGCGAGGTTCAGGCGTTCGCGGGCGAAGGCTTTGACTTCGGCGAGGTCTTTTTCGGCGTAGGGTTTGGCGCGGCGGGCGAGGTCGTGCAGGAAGGTGAGGACTTGTTCGGGCGTGTCCGCCATTTTGGTTGCCAATGATAGCTCGGCGTAGTTTTTGAAGCCGAGCAATTTGGCGGTTTGCAGGGCGTTTTCGAGCGTGCGGTTGATGTTGGCGGTGTTGTCGAATTTGCCATCGTCTGAAAGTTCGCTGGCGCGGGTAACGTAGGCGCGGTAGATTTGTTCGCGCAGTTCGCGGTTGTCGGCGTATTGGATGACGGCGAGGTAGTGCGGAATCTGCAAACCGATTTTGTAGCCTGTTTTGCCTTCGCTTTGCGCGGCGGCGGCAAACATGGCGAGCGAGTCTTCGGGAATGCCGGCAAGCGGTGCGGCGTCGTCGAAGTAGAGGGCGAAGGCGTCGGTTGCGTCTAAGACGTTTTGCGAGAATTTGGCGGAGAGTTGCGCGCCTTCGGTTTGCAGTTTTGCCAGCTCTGCCTGCTGTTCGGGCGGCAATTCCGCACCGCTGAGGACGAAATCGCGCAGGTCGTGGTTGAGCTTGGTTTTTTGTGCGGGAGAGAGGGTCTCGAATTCGGGGGAGTTTTTGATTACTTTGAAGCGGTTGTACAGCTCGATGTCTTGTCCGATTTCGGTGAAGAAGACGGTGATTTCGGGCATCAGTTCGTTATAGACGGCGCGCAGTTCGGGTGTGTCGACCACAGAGTTGAGGTGCGACACGACGCCCCAAATCCTGCCGACGCGTTCGGTAATGTCGGTCAGACGCTCGACGGTGTTTGCCCAGTCGGTGTGCGTTTGGGCTTTGACTTCGGCAATCTGCGCGCGCGCTTCGGCGATGGCGGTTTGCAGGGCGGGTTTGATGTCGGCGGTTTGGATGGCGTCAAAACGGGGTTCTTCGCCCAAATGGAGCAGTACGTTGTCGGTCATGGATGGGATTCCTTTGTGTGGGTGGCGGGTTCGGACGGAGGTCGTCTGAAAAATGGCTGCCGCCTGAGTCAATGGGAAAATGGGGATAATGTGTGTCTAGGGTTTTAGGTTTGCCGTTCGGGCGAACCGATTGTGTTTTCAGACGACCTGTTTGCATTCGGGGTCGTCTGAAAACGATGGGGCAAACGATAGGGGAGATATAGTGCCATCGCGTCAGGCTTAAAGCGTCTTTCCCTGTTTTTACGCTATTCTGCGCCGCGCGGGTTGGATTTGAGCGGGGCGGCGAGGTCGAGGCTCATCGGTGTGCCGGCGGGGGCGAACACGGCTTGTGCGACATTGGTTTGCAACGAATCGGCAAACGCGCCGCGGTAGATTTTCGCGCCTTGGTGGGTCAGGTTGGATTGGACGTCGACATAAACTTCGCCGCCGATTTGCTGCCACAGGCGGCAGAACGTGTAGTCTTCGGAAAGGTAGCGTTTGCTTTCGGGATCGACCATGCAGTCGAAGAAGCGGTAGTGCAGCCCTTTGTCTTCGCGTTTGTAGTCGCTGTCGGAGATGTAGTTCAGCTCGGGGTAGGCGGACATCATTTTTTCGAACACGCTGCGTTTGATGACCATGAATCCGGTCGGCGCGTCATCGACTTTCATAAAACCTTCTTCATCGACGCGCAGGACGATTTCGCCGTTTTCGTTTTTATCGTCGGTGTTGACGGTGTAGCACGTGTACATCCGCTCGAAATCCGCCTGCGTCGTGCCGGCGGGCACGCCTTCGGCGGGCCAGTTTTCCCGTTTCAGCGGATAAATGCCCGCCACCACGTCTTTATCCGCCAGCAGCAGACGGTAGAACGCTTCGGCGGAAAAGCCGATGTCGGAGTCTATCCAGAAGAGGTGCGTCCATTCTTTGTTTTCCAAGAAGGTCGCCACGCAATTATTGCGCGCGCGGGTAATCAGGCTCTCGCCGCGCTGCATCATCACTTGCAGCGGCCAGCCGTTTTGCGCGCTGGTGTTGACGATGTTGAGCAGCGAAAGGACGTAATTGTGGAAATATTTCCCGTCGTGGCTGGGGGTCATAATGACGGGGTACATTTGCGTAAGGGCGGATTCGGGCAACATAGTATTTTCCTGATTATTGATATAGTGGATTTAAGAATGCGGGTTCAGCAGGCGGTATTGTACGCGCAGAAACTCATCCAACACCGCCTGCTGGATTTCTAAACGCTTCGCTACGGGCGAGGCATAGCGCACGATGATAAGGTACACCTTGTCGTCATGCGGCACGCGGGTTACGCGCGGCTGGGCGGCGGGTGTGATAAATAATTTCTCTGCCTGAACATTATCCAAATGCTGTTGGATGGCAGGCACATAAGGTCGGCACAAAGGCTCCAACACGGTTTTCAGACGACCGACAATTTCATCCGAATTCAAATGAATCGGCACGGGAATTTCCACCGTATGAATCACATAATCGCCCAAAATATTGTCGCGGCGGACGGAATGGTTTAAAAGCAGGCTGTTGGGAAACGACAGCGTTTTGCCCGAAAGCTGACCGACCAGCGGGTTCGGGCCAATCTGCATCATCAGTGTGTTCAAAAGATTAATATCGACCACCCGCCCGCGCAGGCCGTCAACTTCGATGTAGTCGCCGACCGAATATTGTTTCGTTACCGAGCGCAGGATGCTGCCCGACAAACACATAATCAACTCCTTCGTCGCCACCACAATCGCCGCGGCTACGGCAAACATCGACAGCGCCAGCGTCTGAATTTGTGTTGCCCAAATTACCGCCAGTCCGAAAATGGTCAAAATCAGCGTCAGATTGCGGCTGAGTACCAAGGAGCGGCGTTTTTCCTCGATGCTGTAATGCGGGTGGCGACGCAGATACAGGTTCAGCAAAACGCCCCGCAAAACCAGCAGCGCCATGACCATCAGCACCGATTCCACCACTTCCTCGCGTACCGGCAGAGTATGCAGCCATTGCCGTACTGTGTCCCACATAGTGAAAAATCCTATTTATCTTGATATTGTTTTCAGACGACCTGTAAACCATCAGTCAGAAGCACCGAGCCGCCTAAGAAATGACATTATAAATGATAACGAATGGGGAGGTCGTCTGAAACATTCGCAAGAGTCATATCATCGAAATTACGCGTTCAGACGACCTTTAAAGTCTATAATGATATACCGTAACACTATGTTAATAAAGAAGAAATTGTTTACTGATCTGCCAAAAAAGGATACTATAGGGGCGTAACCTAAAGGGTTTGAATTAACCACTGATAACGAGGAATCAAAATGACTTGCAAAATCCACGATCATCACGATCATACCCACGGTGCCGGTTGCGGCCATACCGCCATCAAACACGACGACCATACCGACTATCTGCACGACGGTCATCTGCACCACGAACACAATGGTCATTACGACGAACACAGCTTAAGCGTCAATGAAACCAATCCCGACGGCTGCCATCCCGTCGACACCTGCCAAGGCCACGTTCACGGCGAAGGCTGCGGCCATGAAGCCGTACCGCACGGCGATCACACCGACTATATCGTCAACGGCCGCCTGCACCACCAACACGGCGACCACTGCGACGATCACGGTCCGGTTGAGATTGTGAAGTAAGCGCAATAGAAGTGGTTTCTTCCGAATAAGCATTAAAAACAAAAGGTCGTCTGAAAATGCTGCTTCCGTAAAAAAACGGAATGGCGTTTTCAGACGACCTTTTGTGTTTTCCATCTTATTGGGAAGGAGAGGGGGAGAGGTAAATGGCTTTATTTTTTGTTTGTTAAACCAGGTTCTATTAGATAGTTATGCTCTATCGTTTATGATTTCAATAAATCCGATAAGCTATCATCTTCTTCCGCTGCAACCGTATATTTCTCTTGTGCCCATTCGCCTAAGTCAATCAATCGGCAGCGTTGACTGCAAAAAGGCCGGTATTTGCTCTCTTCATTCCATATCACCGGCTTTTGACAGGTCGGACATTTCACAGTCGTTACTTCAGTCATTATTTATTCCTTACAAATCATTTATGCTTTGTTTGTTGATAGAGACATTTCACGTTAAGGCAATGATGTACCAAATTTCGATTTACCGGAATATCCCAGATAAAACCTATGCAGCCCCTGAATTTTCTTGGTCAATTCAGATAAAGTCCCTTCATTTTCTAAGACATCATCTGCATAGAGCAGCCGCGTTTTGCGGTTGGCCTGAGTGTTCATAATACGCTTGATCTCTTCTGTATCCAAACCGCTTCTTTGCTGAACACGAAGAATTTGTGTTGCTTCAGAAACATCAATCACCAATACTCTATCAACAGCCGCTAAAAATTCCGGATTTTCAATCAGCAAAGGTACATCGATAATGCCGTATGCTGCGTTAGGATAGCGGGTTTTTGCCGATTTGATTTCATTTAAAATCAAAGGCAGCAACACCTCCTCCAATTCTTTTTTGGCTTGAGGTCGTCTGAAAACCAGATCCCTCAAAGCAGCACGGTTCAGACTGTTTGGGGTATGAAAAACCTTGTCGCCAAAAAGACGGCGGATAGCCGGTAATGCTATACCGTTATCCGCCGTCAGATTTCGACTCAGGGCGTCGGCATCAATGTGCGGGACACCCAAATCAGAAAAGATTTTTGCTGCTTGAGATTTCCCGCTGCCGATACCGCCTGTCAAACCTATCCATAAAGTCATATTAAAACCCTGATTTGGTCAGCCACCAAGTGACGGCACGATGTACCGGCTCATTAGCTACCAAAATAATCCAGCCGGCAATGGCCAAACTCGGACCGAAAGCAAAATATTGTCCTTTGGCAACCCGTCCGACAATCGCACCAATCAGACCAATTAACGCTGCCATAAAGACCAATACAGGTAAAATGCCGACCCCAAGCCATGCACCTAGAGCAGCCAGCAATTTAAAATCGCCGTTACCCATACCGATTTTTCCAGTCAAAAGCTTATAAATGAAACATAACAACCATAAGCTCATGTAACCGAAAACTGCACCTAAGACGGCGGATTTCAATGGCACGAATGTGCCGTTCAAATTAAACAGCAAACCTAACCATATCAACGGCAGGGTAAGGCTGTCAGGTAAATATTGAGTATCCGCATCGATAAAGTTCAATGCAATCAATATCGCAGTCAATATCAAACCACCGAATGTCGCCATGGTCCAGCCATATTGCCACGCCACTACGCCAAACAATATACCGGTCAATAATTCAATTAAGGGATAACGGATGCTGATGGGCGTTTTACACGAACCACATTTACCGCCAAGCATCAGATAACTGACAATCGGAATATTTTGCCAAGCCTTTACCGGAGCATGACACTTAGGGCAGCGGGAATCCGGTTTCATCAAATTGAATGGTTGCTGCTCTTCTTCCGTTAATTCAAGCTGCAAATGCTCTTTCGCAAACTGAGTCCAGCCGCGTTCCATCATGACAGGAACGCGGTAAATGACAACATTAAGAAAACTTCCGATTAACAAACCAACGACAATAGATAGCGGAATAGCGAATGGCGCTAATGTATCCAAAGATTCCAACATATTAACCTACTACGTTGCCGAGGTTAAACAGCGGCAGATACATTGCTACCAACAGTGTGCCGATGATAGAGCCTAAGACTACCATAATAATGGGCTCCATCAGTGAGGATAATTGTGCTACAGAGTTATCAACTTCATCCTCGTAAAATTCAGCAGCCTTATTCAGCATATCATCGAGGGAGCCGGATTCTTCACCAATAGCAGCCATTTGAATAACCATATTGGGGAACATATCCGTACTTTGCATACTTGAAGTTAAAGAAAGACCCTGAGTAACTTTTGCACGAATGTCCTGTGTCGCTTCTTCGTAAAGGATATTACCAGCTGCTCCTGCTACTGAATCTAAAACTTCTACTAAAGGGACACCTGCGGCAAACAAAGTGGAAGTTGTCCGAGCCCAACGTGCAATAGTTGCTTTACGGACAATTGGACCAAAAATTGGTAAACGTAAGATCATTGCATCTATGCGTTTTTGGAAACTTGGTGATTTTTCATGTAATTTATAAACACCAAAACAAACGGCAATAAAGATAACGATCATCAGCCATCCGTATTCCACAAAAATTTTGGAAATATCCATAACAATTTGGGTTAAGTCAGGCAGTTTCGCCCCCATGCTTTCGTAAACTTTACCAAACTCAGGCAGCACCCAACGCATCATCACGAAGATCAATGCCACTGCAACGACCAAAATAGAAATTGGGTACGTCAGCGCAGTTTTCACTTTTTTCTTAATGGCTTGCGTTTTCTCTTTATATACAGCAAGTTTATCCAACAGGCTTTCTAAAACACCGCCAGCTTCACCGGCTGCAATCAGATTGCAATAAAAACGGTCGAAATATTTTGGGTATTTGGCAAATGATTTACCTAATGCACTACCTTGTTCCACATCTGCACGGACTTGCATCAACATTTCAGTCATGGATGGGTTGGAGTGTCCGCGTGCGACAATTTCAAAAGCCTGCATTAAAGGCAGACCTGCTTTCATCATGGTGGCAAGTTGACGGGTAAAGACAGTGATGTCTTCCTGAGTAATACGACGCTTTTTAGTTGCCTTTACTTTACTGATACGTAAAGGGCGTATCCCGCGACGTTGGAGCTTTTTACGCGCTTCTTCTTCGTCTTTGGCGACTACTTCGCCTCGGACCAATTGATCCGTATTGGTATTTTTACCTTCAAACGTAAAACGTTTGCCTTTATTTTTTTGAGCGAATAAGCCTCTTTTTTGCTCTGCTTGAGCCATTTTGTTACCCCTTGGTTTAATGTTTAAGAATGAAGAAAACAAAAGTCCCCGTGTTTCTTCGATTCAATGGTTTAATCGTTAGTGTGAGCAATCACTTCTTCTAATGAAGTCAAACCTTGCATAACTTTTAATAAGCCTGCGCGGCGTAAATCGACCATACCTTCTTTATAGGCCATGTTCATAATATCAACTTCCGTACCATTATTCATAATGACACGTTGCATTTCCTCGGTAATCGGCATCACTTCGTAGACGCCGACACGGCCTTTGAAGCCTTTACCACGGCAACTATCGCAGCCGACAGGACGGTAGAGTTTCCAATCCTTTGCTAAATCTTCATCTGTAAATCCTGCTTTTTTTAATGCGGGAACTGGAGGACGCTCAACCTCACGCTTACAGCTCGAACACAGACGACGCAATAGTCGTTGCGCCATAATTAAGCTGACGGAACTGGCAATGTTGAATGGAGCGACCCCCATGTTCAACATACGGGATAGGGTCGCAGGCGCGTTATTGGTATGCAACGTTGAAAACACCATATGTCCGGTTTGTGCCGCTTTGATGGCAATATCCGCGGTTTCCAAGTCCCGAATCTCACCTACCATGATAATGTCAGGGTCTTGTCGCAAGAAAGATTTCAACGCCGCAGCAAAAGTCAAACCTTGTTTGTCATTGACGTTGACTTGGTTGATGCCGGGTAAATTAATCTCGGCCGGGTCTTCCGCGGTGGAAATATTGACGTCTTCTGTATTTAAAATATTCAAGCAAGTATAAAGTGATACGGTTTTACCAGAGCCTGTCGGACCTGTTACCAATACCATGCCATAAGGCCGATGAATGGCCTCAAGCAGCATTTCTTTTTGGAAGGGTTCGAATCCCAGTTGGTCAATATTTAAAGTTGCCGCATCAGAATTCAGAATACGCATTACCACTTTTTCGCCAAAAAGCGTAGGTAACGTACTTACACGAAAATCAATGGGGCGACCGTGTTTATGGAAAGCAATCTGAATACGACCATCTTGCGGTACGCGTTTTTCCGAAATGTCCAAACGCGCCATTACTTTGATGCGTGAAGCCAGCTGTCCGCGTACAGCAACAGGGGGTTGAACCACTTCCCTTAGCTGTCCATCTACACGAAAACGGACACGAGCCATTTGTTCATAAAATTCGAAATGTATATCGGATGCGCCTGCATTTAGTGCATCTGATAAAGTTTTGTGAATAAAGCGTGGAATAGGCCCATCTTCAGCCTCTTCATTGTCAATATAAAGCGCCTGAGAGGGCTGGGCAGCTTCTTGTTCTTCACTAATTTCTTTTAAGATGGTGGTAGAACGTTGTCCTAACCATTCTAAAAGGGAGCTTAACTGGTCGTCAGGTACGACAACCAAATCTATCGTAACACCTGAAGAAAAAGTGATTTTTTGGAAGTTTTGGATTTGTGTCGGGTCTGATACGGCCAGATAAACTTTACGGCCGCGACGAAATATGGGTATGCATCGATTTTGAACCATCTGTTCTTCGCTTAAAACATCAGTTATGACATTGCTGCGAGGATAATGATGCAAATCCAATAAGGGGTAGCTGAATACACGTGCAACTAATTCTCCTAAACTTCTAGGAGAGATGATGCCGTCCGAAAAAAGCATGGGTAAGATTTCTTTCCCTGATTTCAAGGCATTGCCGTAATGTTCAGCTTGTGCATTTGTAATGGTCTGGCTTTGAAGCAGTACGCGTAATAGTCCGATACTCATTATTCAATTATCCATTTCTTGTATAACCTTTTATACAGTAAATATTTTCAGGCGTCATGCCAATGAAATATCTTACAAAAAGGAGATCCCCATTGGTTACTTGATATTTTGTATTCAACTGTATTAAAAGGAAATTTTATTTTAAGTGTTTTTATTTATTGTTAAGGAATAATATGATATTCCGATGGTATGTGCAATCCCTTATTTATGCAGAATATTATAGGGAGGGTGGTTTGGAAATTTTTAAGGAGCCGCTATTATAAGGCAAACAATACAGTTGCAACACTTCTCGGCGGAACTTTGTATGAGACTCTCTTAGAGTGATTGCTTTGGATGCTGTTTCTAGCGGGATAATTTGGTGGTATTTAAGAGACAGTATGGTGGGGATAGACCACTTGTAGGTCGTCTGAAAACTAAAAATGCGAAAAGCCGAATCATGTTTGAGTACATGATCCGGCTTTGATTTGATATGAGCGACTATTTCAGTAAATTAAAAATAGGGACTCAGTTCATTAGTCGATAATTTATTGGCGAATACGAGTTTGTGCGGGAGCAGGTGCAACTTCGCGAATAATGACTTCACGAACAACTTGAGGTTCTGCTTTTTTCGGACCGCAGCCTTCAGGCATCCAATAGAATGATTGGGCATTTTTGTCTTTATCAAACAGAATTTTGAATTGGCAAGTTTTGTGTTCGCCATTTTCACGGTAGTTGAACAAGTAGTCCCACTCGCGCACGCCATAAAGACCTTCTTGGAAGTGAGGACGTCCAATCAGTTCATAGATTTGGTCTTTATTCATGCCGGCTTCAATTTGACGGACATTATCCCAGTTTGGCCAAGAACCATGTTGGGTACCATCGTGACGCAGGGTGGTTTTTGCTGCATCAGGCCATACGGGATTGTCAGTAGTGCCTTCTTTGCTAACTTTGCTCAGATTACCACAGGCTGCCAAAGAGAGTGCTGCAATCGCAGGCAATACAAATTTCGATAATTTCATGTTTTTTCCTTTTATATCAAATCTTTGATAGATGGAGATGATTTTAAACCATCCCCTCTAGGTCTTACCATTGGTAGCCGACGCTTCCGCCCCAGTTGACATCTTTGCGGGTGTTCACGCTTACGCCGGTTTTGATAGACCATTTGTTGTTATCGGAATTATGTGCATAACCAACAGCAATTGCTTGTTGACCACGATAGCCACCTACAGCTGCAGAAACGATACTTTTACCTGCTTCGTTCGGACGTTGCAGGAAGCCGATTGCAGTAGCACCAGCGATACCTGCACGCAGGTCTTTGTTCATATCGTTGATACGGTCTTGGAGGTTATTGATAACGATGGTGTTGCCGTTTGTTTGTGCGGCTACTTGGTACAGTTGGCTGCCGTTGATGGCATCTGTGCTGGTAGGTGTGATACGGCCGGCTGCAACATTGGTGATTGTACGTTCGTTACCTGCTGAGCCTACACTTACTGTAGATGTAGGATTAGTACCGGCAAAACCACTGTAAGTTATACCGTTTACAGTAGCGCTGTTAGTGCCTACTGCAGCAGAAGTAGTAGAATTTGCGCCTAAAGCAACAGAGTATTCATCACTTGCAATCGCTCCGCGACCGATAGCGACAGAAGAGCCGCCTTTAGCTTGGGCCTGCAGACCAGAAGCGACGCTGGCGTTCCCAGTAGCTTGGGAAGCAGGGCCTGTTGCAACAGAGTAGTTGCCGCTGGCAACGGAAGAAGAACCTACTGCAGCTGCAGAAGTACCGCTGGCTTGAGCTTTTTGACCTACTGCAACGGTGTAAGCGCCTGTTGCTTGAGTACCTTGTCCGACAGCGGTGGAGGCAGGAGCTGTAGCATTAGAGCCGGAGCCAAATGCGGTAGAAGACAAGCCTTCAGCGACAGAGGAAGAACCTACTGCAGTGCTGCTGTTGCCTTTTGCGGCAGCTTGGCGACCGATAGCGGTAGCTGCATTAGCAGTTGCACTGGCACCTTGACCGAAAGCTGCAGCGGCAGTGCCTTCAGCTTTGGAGAGTGTGCCAACTGCAGTAGCAGATTCATGTTCAGCAGTGGTTTCAGTACCAATTGCAACAGTGCTGTGGCTTTTTGCGCTGGCTTGAATGCCAACAGCCACGCCGTAACGGCCAGTTGCGCCCTTGCTGTCATAGTTGCCGCGGACGGGTTCGTTGTTATCGTTAATGCTTACATATGAAGCATTTGTCAGCGCTGCTGCAAATGCAGGTGAAGCAGAAACAAGACCTGCGGCTGCCAATGACAAAGCCACTGTTTTGTTGAGCGCGGTAAAACGATTCATGTGTGTTTTGTGTTTCATAATTATCTCCCTGATAAAAACACATAAATAATAATATGGATGAATCTATATATTTTGCATATTTTAATTGACAAATATATGCCGTTTATCTAATATGCATACCACTGGTCATCGAGCAGTAGTAAAATACATAAAATTTTATTTCTAAAAAATAAAATTGATTCAGAAAACAAATGGTTCGAAGCACGATTTACTACTTCGTACATGATCACCATTATATGAAGTTCCTTATTTTGTATTTATTATTTTTTTTTATCAAATATTAACTTCATTATAAAAAAACAATCGATTTCCTCATTATCTATATGTAATATATAACAAAAAAAATAATAACACATATAATATATTTATGTTTTTTGATTTATTTTGGTTTTAAATTGCGTTCTTTGCTTTTTGGTTAATTAAAAATATCTTGTTTGCTCGGTTTGGTCATTGTTGAAATCAAGCGTTGCATTTTATATATTTAATATGGTAGGAAATTTTATATGAAGATATATTTTTTCTACTGGAAACGATATTTTTCTTTTTTGTCTCTCTGTTAATTATTCCATAGATTTGTGTTGTATTTTCGATACTTGTGCCATGGTGTGGATAAGAGGTGTTTTTGTTTGGATGGTATATATTGGAATAAGCTGAGATTTGTAAAGACAATCCGAGTTTTCAGACGATCTTTTAGTCAAAAATAAAGCCCGATTATTGCAATCGGGCTTTATTGGTTTGTGGTTGTATCATTCAATCACGATTTTCGGGAAGCGGCTGCTGAAATCTTTGCCTTTGTCTGCAATGGTCAAGGCGATTTGGAAGGCTGCGTCGGTATAGATTTTGGCAATGGCGGGATGTTCGTCAAACAACTGTTTCGCCGCGCCGCCGTCCATTGCTTCGCGTACGGGCAGGCTTAACGGAAGCTGTCCGAGCAGCGGGACATTCAGACGGCCTGCCAAGTTTTTGCCGCCTTCCGAACCGAAAATGGCTTCGGCGTGGCCGCAGTTGGAGCAGATATGTACCGACATGTTTTCCAGTACGCCGAAAATCGGAATATTGACTTTGTGGAACATATCGACTGCTTTGCGCGCGTCAATCAGGGCAATGTCTTGCGGCGTGGTAACGACGACCGAACCGGTTACGGGGATTTTCTGCGACAGGGTGAGCTGGATGTCGCCAGTACCCGGCGGCAGGTCGATGAAGAGGTAGTCCACTTCGTCCCACTCGCTTTGGAACATCAACTGCTGCAAGGCCTGGCTTACCATCGGGCCGCGCCAAACTACGGCTTGATCGGTATCGACCAGAAAGCCGATGGACATCACTTGGATGCCGCTGTCGGCTTCGACGGGAATCAGTTTTTTGTTTTGTTGGTCGGGTTTGCGGTCTTGCACGCCCAACATGGTCGGCTGGCTCGGACCGTAGAGGTCGGCATCCAGTACGCCCACTCGCGCGCCCATACGTGCCATGGCGGTGGCAAGATTGGCGGTGGTGGTGGATTTGCCGACACCGCCTTTGCCGGATGCAACGGCGATAATGTTTTTGACGCCTTTGATGGTGGCAACACCGGGCTGTACTTTGTGCGTTGTGATTTCCGTGTCGATGCTGAGGTGGATATGCGCGTCGCCCGTGATGCCGATGACGGCTTCTTGCAGGCTGTTGGCGATGTCGGCGGCGATATGGCCGACGGGGAATCCGAATTTCAGTCCGATATGGAGGCCGTCGGAGCGTTCTTCCAACAGTTGGACGGCTTTTCCACTGCCGAGCGTGCGCTCGGTGCCGGGGATTTTTACTGCTTCCAGTGCAGTTTGAATGGCTGCGATATTCATGGCGTATCTCTGGTTGATAGGGAACGATAATTGAATGAAGGATGATTCATGTTTGGTGTGTTAAATACAGGAAATACGGTAGGTATGGAATGAAAGATACGGATCCATATTTCAGGGAAAATGCGTGAGTGCTGTAATAAATTTTCTTACAATAAAAACTGTATCTAAAGTCATTAAAATTAATTTAAATATTATTAAAAATATAGAGTTTTGTACAATGAATTATCAGGTTGGTCATGATATTTTATGTAATTATATTTCTGAACTCTATATTATGTTTTAATGAATATGAATGAGCTGGGTAGTGAATGTTAATCCCAATTTGTGGCAAGTTCATTTGCTATTTTGAGTCGTTCTGTAGTGCCGACATCCAGCCATAATCCATTGTGTTGCTCGCCGGTAACGCGGTGTTGGTTCATGGCTTCCCGCAATAGAGGCGCGAGTTTGGCGATTTGGTTGGGCGGTGTATTTTGGAAAAGGTCGGGGTGGTATATGCCTATGCCGCTGAAGGTTAGTGCGATTCCTTCGGTTTTATTGGAGTGTACCTGTCCATCGGGGGAAATGGAAAAATCGCCCTCCGGATTGTGTGGGGGATTGGGAACCAACCAAATATGTGCCAATAGGTTGGATGTTTGTAGGGATGCGGCAGCCTGTCGGGCGGCGTTGAAGTCGATATCGGTCAAAACATCTCCGTTGATGACAAGGAAAGGGGCGTCGCCCAGTAAGGGTAGGGCGGTGGCGATTCCGCCGGCGGTCTCCAGTCCGCCTGTCGATTCGGGAGAGTAGGCTATGCTGACTCCGTATTGTGCGCCGTTACCAAGTGTGGCTTCGATTTGTTCGCCTAGCCATGCGTGATTGATGACGATTTCGGTGAAACCTGCATTTTTCAGACGACGTATATGCCAGCCGATGAGTGGTTCGCTGCCGACTTTTAGAAGTGGTTTGGGTGTGTGGTCGGTCAGGGGGCGCATCCTTTCTCCGCGTCCTGCTGCCAGTATCATTGCTTTCATGGCTGTCCTTGTTTGGGATGGGATTATATAGTGGATTAACTTTAAACCAGTACGGCGTTGCCTCGCCTTGCCGTACT
>JUNU01000307.1 GCA_001067655.1 Neisseria lactamica | reverse complement strand
TTTGAGCTAAGGCGAGGCAACGCCGTACTGGTTTAAAGTTAATCCACTATAATTGTCAAACCCAAAAACATAATAAAGGTCAGATATGAGTGATAGAGGTCAACTGTTTGTCGTCCCTCCGTTTGAAAACCACAGCCCGCTGACTTGGTATCAGGCGGCAGCCGAGCAACCGAATTTCATCCGCGATGAAGCACAGGCGCGGGCGATTGAATATTTGGATCGTTTGTGGACGGAACTGATGATGTTCAAACGCAAACGCAATCGTTTCCTAGGACGCAGCCTGCGCTCTCCCCAAGTGCCGAAAGGTCTGTATTTTTACGGCGGCGTGGGTCGCGGCAAAAGTTTCTTGATGGATGCTTTTTTCGGCTGTTTGCCATACCGCCGCAAACGCCGTGTCCACTTTCATGCCTTTATGGCGGAAATCCATAAGCGTTTGAAAGACTTGAAAAGTGAAGCCAACCCTTTAAAAGCAGTTGCTGCTGAGATTGCCAAAGAGACCCGCGTATTGTGTTTTGACGAATTTCACGTCAGCGATATTGCAGATGCGATGATTTTGGGTCGCCTGCTGGAAAACTTGTTGAGCGAAGGCGTGGTTTTGGTGGCAACTTCCAACTATGCCCCGTCCGAGCTTTATCCCCAAGGTCAAAACAGAAGCAGCTTTCTGCCGACCATCGCGCTGATTGAATCCAGTCTGACCGTCTTAAATGTTGACGGCGGAGAAGACTACCGTCTGCGCACTTTACGTCCTGCCGAAATTTTCTTCGTTCCCAATAATGAAGAAAACGAGCAGAAATTGGCTGATTTGTTTAAAGAAATGGCGGGAATTTCCGAACTGAATCCCGGTGTCAGCGTAATACACGGGCGTGAAATTCCGCACAAAGCCCAATCCGACCGCGCCATTTGGTTCGATTTCCGCGCTTTATGTTTTGGACCGCGTTCGCAAGCGGATTACCTCTATTTGGCCGAACATTATGAAATGGTGTTCGTATCAGGATTAGAACGCCTGACACCGCAGGAAAAAGCCGAAGCGCGCCGCCTTACTTGGCTGATTGACGTATTGTATGATTTCAGAGTGAAGCTCTGTGCTACCAGTACGGTAGGCGTAAACGATATTTATGTCGAAGGCGATTTTGCCGAAGAATTTACCCGCACTGCCAGCCGTATGGTGGAAATGCAATCGGAAGTTTATTTGGAACAGCCGCATCTGACGTTGAAAAAATAAGATTTAGGCAAAGAAAAAAGAGTAGCTTTTCCCAAAGCAAACTGAAATTTGATAAAATAGCAGTTCATTTTCCTCAAACTCAGACTATTGTACAATGCAATAAAAACAAGGACATAATATGGCTATTGAGCGCACGATCTCCATCGTTAAACCCGATGCTGTAGGTAAAAATGTAATCGGCAAAATTTACAGCCGTTTTGAAGAAAACGGACTGCGTATTGTCGCCGCCAAAATGAAGCACCTCAGCGTGCGCGAAGCCCAAGAGTTTTATGCTGTGCACAAAGAGCGTCCTTTTTACGACAGCTTGGTTGCCTTTATGACCAGCGGTCCTGTGATGATTCAGGTACTGGAAGGTGAAAATGCCGTTGCAAAAAACCGTGAGCTGATGGGCGCGACCAACCCTGCAGAAGCTGCTCCCGGTACGATACGTGCGGATTTTGCCGAATCTCTCAGCGTAAACGCCGTACACGGCTCTGACAGTCTGGAAAACGCAGCAATCGAGATTGCCTACTTCTTCAGCCAAAGCGATATCTGCCCACGTTAACGATAAATGCCGTTCGAGCGTCCGACCGGTTCGGGCGTTTGGACGGTTTTGTCGATATTGTTTGTCTAAATCTGTTTTCAGACGACCTTTCTAAAACAAAGGTCGTCTGAAAATATGATAGAAGAAGCTTGAGAATAAAAGCTGTTTGCTCAAAAAAGATTGGGGAAATTTTCCAGACTGTTGCGAAGCTCCCTTCTCCATCAGATTCACAAGACTTATAACCAACGGCAGCCTTTATTCAAAAGCTTTACCAAGAAATAAACCACATGAAAACCAATCTGCTGAATTACGATTTAAACGGACTGACCCATCATTTTGCCGAGATGGGTGAAAAACCATTTCGCGCCAAACAAGTCATGCGCTGGATCCACCAAGCCGGTGCGCAAAGTTTCGATGAAATGACCGATTTGGCAAAATCCCTGCGCCTGAAACTCAACGAACAGGCAAGCGTGGATGTGCCCAAACTGATGATGGCGCAAGAATCCGCCGATGGGACGCGTAAATGGCTGTTGGATGTAGGAACGGGCAACGGCGTAGAAACTGTGTTTATCCCCGAAGCAGAACGCGGTACGCTGTGTATTTCCTCGCAAGTCGGCTGCGCGTTGGAGTGCACTTTCTGCTCTACCGGCCGCCAAGGTTTCAACCGTAATCTGACCGCTGCCGAAATCATCGGGCAATTGTGGTGGGCAAACAAAGCGATGGGTGTTACACCGAAAAACGAACGTGTGATTTCCAATGTAGTGATGATGGGCATGGGCGAGCCGATGGCGAACTTTGATAATGTCGTTACTGCGCTGAGCATCATGCTGGACGATCATGGCTACGGTCTAAGCCGCCGCCGCGTTACCGTTTCCACATCGGGTATGGTGCCGCAAATGGACAGGCTGCGCGATGCGATGCCTGTTGCGCTGGCAGTATCCCTTCATGCTTCCAATGACGAAGTACGCGATCAAATCGTTCCGCTGAATAAAAAATATCCGTTGAAAGAGTTGATGGCGGCATGTCAACGCTATTTGGTCAAAGCACCAAGAGATTTCATTACTTTTGAATACGTTATGTTGGATGGAGTCAATGACAAGGCGCAGCATGCGCGTGAACTGATTGAGTTGGTAAAAGACGTACCGTGCAAATTCAATCTGATTCCATTCAATCCTTTCCCTAATTCCGGCTACGAACGCTCTACCAATGAAAATATCCGCGTTTTCCGCGATATTTTGCAGCAGGCGGGATTCGTGGTAACCGTCCGCAAAACGCGTGGCGACGATATTGACGCAGCTTGCGGTCAATTGGCAGGACAAGTACAAGATAAAACACGCCGCCAACAAAAATGGCAGCAGATTTTGGTCGAACAACAGAGCTGATTATGAAACTGAACATTTGGCAACCCATTATTTTAACTTTGGTTTTGGGCGCATGTGCCGGTCCGAAAGGCCCAAGCAGAGCGGAACGTGCGACACAGGTCGCCAATATCAAAACCCAGTTGGCTATCGAATACATGCGCGGGGGTGATTACCGTCAAGCAACGGTAAGCATTGAAGAGGCATTGAAAGCAGACAGCAGCAATGAAGATGCATGGCTGGTTCGCGCACAAATCTATCAATATCTCAAAGTACGCGACAAGGCGCAGGAAAGCTTCCAAAAAGCCCTATCCTTGAAACCTGACAATGCGGAAATCAACAATAACTACGGCTGGTTTTTGTGCAGCGAAATGAATAATCCTGCCCAGTCCATCAGTTATTTTGACAAAGCCTTAGCCGATCCGACTTATCCTTCTCCGTTTATCGCCAACCTCAACAAGGGTATTTGCAGCGCAAAGATGGGACAATATTCGCTCGCAGAAGCTTATCTCGAACGCTCTTTGGCTGCGCAACCGCAATTCCCGCCTGCGTTTAAAGAATTGGCAAGAACCAAAATGCTGGCAGGCAATTTGAACGAAGCGGACTATTATTTCCGTCAATACCAAAGCAAAGTCGATGTCTTGCAGGCAGATGATTTGCTGCTGGGCTGGAAATTGGCGACCGCTATGGGCAATAGCCAGGCAGCCTACGAATACGAAGCCCAGTTAAGGGCAAACTTCCCCTATTCGGAACAATTACAGGCAGTAACCACAGGTAAGTAACTACATGGAAAATCAAAAGAAAAACGAATACGACATTCAAGCTGCCAAATCATTGGGTGATGAGCTGGGACAACTCAGACACAAATCAGGTTGGGATATTGACGAAGTAGCACGACGGTTGAAACTGTCTGCCGAACAAATTGAAGCACTTGAAAAAGGAGACTATTCTTTCTTTTCAGGATTGGTCTTCGTTATGGGCTATCTGCGTTCTTATGCCCGTCTGTTGAAAATCGATGAAGCAACCATTACAGGTCGTCTGAAAGCCATTTCCGCGCCGGAAGAAGACCATGTCTATCTGGTGGATCGCAAACAAAATGCCGGCTTGAACTACCAAGATGGTGAAAAAGTCGGTTTTCCCAAATGGGTTTTGGGCATGGCGGCGCTCATCCTGCTTGGCGGCGGTATTTATGTTTGGCAAAGCAAGTCCAATCATGAAAACGAACAACAAGTCGCGCAAAACAGCGATGCCGTGCGCAACAGTATGCAGACGCCGGATTTGAAAAAAGAAAATGTTGCCGTTTCCAATATGGCAGAAAACGGCAAACAAGAAATATCCAATGCCGAAAAAGCAGCTTCAAGTGTCGCCGCATCCGAAGCAGCGGCATCCGCACCTGAAGTCAAAGTCGATTCAGACGAGCTTTGGATTAAAGTCCAATACCGAAGCAATCTGATTATCACCGACAAGAAAGGTACCATGATTTTCAGCCGGATCATTCCCGCAGGAAGCGAAAGGCGTTTTAAAGGAGGTGCGCCCTACAATGTCTGGATCGGTATTGCCACAGGCGCACAAGCCAATTATGGCGGGACAACCATCAATCTGGCAGAATACCGGGTTGCCGGTGAAAAATCAGCTTCCTTTGTAGCAGGAAAAAAATAAAGATGAACACACCCAAACGCCGCCAAACCCATCAAGTACAAATCGATCATCTCACCGTCGGTTCAGATGCTCCCATTGTCGTGCAATCGATGACCAATACCGACACCGCAGATGCTAAAGCAACCGCCCTGCAAGTCAAAGAATTGAGCGATGCAGGCTCAGAAATGGTGCGCATTACCGTCAACAGCCTGGAAGCTGCCTCCAAAGTTGCCGAAATCCGCCAGCGTCTGGACGACATGGGGTACACCACACCGCTGATTGGCGACTTTCATTTCAACGGCGAACGCCTGTTAGCAGAATTTCCCGAATGCGGCAAAGCCTTGTCCAAATACCGCATCAACCCCGGCAATGTCGGCAAAGGCGCAAAAGGTGATGAAAAATTTGCCTATATGATTCGAACTGCCGCCGAAAACGACAAAGCCGTCCGTATCGGCGTCAACTGGGGTTCGCTTGACCAAAGCCTCGCCAAGCGCATGATGGATGCCAATCTGGCGTCCTCATCGCCCAAACCGCCTGAAGAAATCATGAAAGAAGCCTTGATTATTTCGGCGTTGGAATCTGCTGAAAAAGCCGTCCGATTAGGTTTGCCTGAAAACAAAATCATCTTGTCGTGCAAGGTCAGCTCCGTTCAAGATTTGATTCAGGTTTACCGCGAGTTGGGCAGCCGTTGCCAATATCCGCTCCACTTAGGCTTAACGGAAGCAGGCATGGGCAGCAAAGGCATTGTTGCCTCTACTGCAGCCTTGGCCGTACTGCTCCAAGAAGGTATCGGCGACACCATCCGTATCTCACTTACCCCCGAACCTGGCAGCTCGCGTACTCAAGAAGTGATCGTCGGTCAAGAAATTCTACAAACCATGGGTCTGCGCTCGTTTACCCCCATGGTTACCGCCTGCCCCGGTTGCGGACGCACCACCAGCACAGTCTTCCAAGAGCTCGCCCAAGACGTACAAAATTACCTGCGCCAAAAAATGACCGTATGGCGCACTGTTTACCCCGGTGTGGAATCTTTAAACGTTGCCGTCATGGGCTGCGTCGTTAACGGGCCGGGCGAAAGCAAACTGGCAGACATCGGCATCAGCCTGCCCGGAACAGGAGAAACCCCTGTTGCACCGGTTTACGTTGACGGGGAGCGTAAAGTGACTTTAAAAGGCGACAACATCGCAGCAGAATTCTTGGAAATTGTCGAAGAATACGTCAAAACGAACTATTGCGAAGGCGGTGCCAAACGCAGTCAAAACCGTATCATCCCGATACAGTCAGCTTGATAAACATAGATAAAAGGTCGGCGGATTCACATTTGAAGTGCAACTTTCCATAACAGAAAAGGCCAGTATGCGGTAGCATACGG
>JUNU01000306.1 GCA_001067655.1 Neisseria lactamica | reverse complement strand
TTATAGCAAAAGGTCGTCTGAAAACCGGAATCGGGATTTCAGACGACCTTTTGAAATTTAACTGCCGTTTTACAGGATACTTGTAGCCTTGCTTTGTCTTATTTGAGATTCTCCAACAATTTTTCCCCATCAGTAATCTGAGATAATGTTTGAGCAAAAGGAAAAGAACGTCCCAAAATGGATTTAACCTGTCTTGCTTTGATTGGATTTTGACTTAAATCGACAAAATGTTCTAGTTTTTGAAAAAATGTTTTATTATCAACGCCATAATGATGAGTTTTCTCTACGATTCCTGTTGCTTGACCATGTGCAACAATTCCTTGTCCGGAGGCGTATAGGAATACATAGTCTCCTTTTTTAATCCGACAGATTTTTTCTTTGTAGCCATCTTCAAATGCAGCAGCTACTTGGTTTGTCATCATGAAATTATGGTCTTCCAGGTCGTTGGCACTATTAGTATTTAATAAGAAATATCGTGTTGTAGTTGAATTATCAAATTCTTCGTCTTTTTGTTTGTCAATCATTCGTTTGTTCTCCCAGTCTTGAATAATGAATTCTTGAATTAAATCATTGATGATGTCTTGGCGGGTTGTTTCCCAAGCATCGGCAAGCTCTTGCAAAATCAAATCATCTTTAATGGATAAACGTAAACTCAACGTAATCTTATTTTGATTTCGTTGGTTATATATTTCTGTGCGGCGGTCGATATAGCTGTTGGACATAATTATATCCTTTTGTTTTTATAGTTAAATAAAATATCAGGAGGAGAATATCCTTTTTGATGATGAGTATTATGCTATATTTGTATTTTAAATACAATAAAAATTATTCTTGAATTATTTTATAATTATTATATTATTATTTTTATTTGAAATAAATTATAGTAATATAGTGGATTAACTTTAAATCAGGACAAGGCGACGAAGCCGCAGACAGT
>JUNU01000305.1 GCA_001067655.1 Neisseria lactamica | reverse complement strand
ACTGTCTGCGGCTTCGTCGCCTTGTCCTGATTTAAATTTAATCCACTATACATCCAATACATTCATTTTCAGCAATTCCTCTTTTCCTTCATAGTGCAGATGAACTGCATTTTTTATAAATTCGACTTCCTAGACACTCAAATCTACCCTGACCTTCCCGATTGGAGAATAGTTAGACACAAAGCCGGAGGCTCTCCATTCGCTCAAGGATAAGGGGTCGTCTGAAACCTTCACTCTTTTCTGTATAAATACCCTTAGCAGCTACAATATAAGGATTCGGGAAGGTTGTTTTAAATCCCCCCACTCCCCGATTTTCCTTAATAACAAAACCGCCATGCCGGATTAGCATCCACCCAATAAAGCGATAAAACCATCTTTATCTTCAATCAAACGAGCACAGAACACACTCTCTACAAAACACTTTCCATTTCAAAAAAGGTCGTCTGAAACCAGATGTGTAATATAGTGGATTAACTTTAAATCAGGACAAGGCGACGAAGCCGCAGACAGT
>JUNU01000030.1 GCA_001067655.1 Neisseria lactamica | reverse complement strand
TTGAGCTAAGGCGAGGCAACGCCGTACTGGTTTAAAGTTAATCCACTATATTTGACTTATCCACAAAATTAAAAAAGGACAAGCAACCATGCAAAAACGTATTGATGAAATCCAAAGCAAATACCGTGAATGGTGTCATTTACTACCGCAATTGGAAGAAGACATCCGGCGTTGGAAACATGCCGTCGCTTTGATTCGCGATATGGATAATTTCTATACCCACGAGTATCAGGCTTGCCATCGGGTTATTGAAGACGGGGCAGAACTGGATTTACGCACGGAAGGCGAATACAGCATTATGAGTGAAGATGCGTTATGGAACGCGCTGGGCGAATTCCATCAATTGGCTTGGCTATATTTGCGCTCCAGCGTCGATGCCTTGGACAGATATACGCAAGAAGATTAATCAGCGAAGAGGTCGTCTGAAATACCATCACAAAGCATTTCAGACGACCTTTTCATTCCAAAGGCTTTTCCGTATTTACTTCAATCTGCCGAGTATTCTTCCAAGCCCCAACACAGGCCTCATAATTTGCCAACGATAAACTTACCGTCAATCGGCAATCCAACTGTAAATCCTGCTCCAATATATCCGCCTGATATTGTTTGGCAATTCGTATTGCTTCGTTCAAAAACGGATACTCACATTTCAGCCAAACAGTTTTTTCAATATTCTTTTCAACCACTTCCGCGATCGCCAACGCCTGAGCCGTTGCCTCTTTGTATGCGTGAATCAGACCGGGAACGCCCAATAAAGTACCACCGAAATAGCGGACGACCACGACCAAAACATCGGTGATACCCACCGAATCAATCTGCCCCAAAATCGGCCTCCCAGCGCTTCCTGACGGCTCTCCATCATCGTTGGCACGAAATTGCATACCATCCACGCCCAAACGATAGGCATAGCACCAGTGTCGCGCTTTATGATGCTCTTCCTTTAATGGATCGAGGTATTTTTTCACATCAGCCAATGTCCGAATCGGATAGGCAAATGCAATAAAACGGCTGCCTTTATCTTTAAACTCAGCCTGCGTCGGGGAAGTAATGGTTTTATAAGTCGTAATCATGCTGAAATGTTTTCAGACGACCTCATTAATAACAAGGTCGTCTGAACGTTTCACGTGAAACATCAATTTTTCAATGCTTCTGTTAATTGTGGAACGATTTCAAATAAATCGCCAACCAATCCATAATCGGCCACATTGAAAATTGGCGCATCAGCATCTTTGTTGATTGCAACAATCACTTTGCTGTCTTGCATACCGGCAACGTGTTGAATCGCACCTGAAATACCGATTGCAAAATAGAGCTGCGGCGCAACCACTTTGCCGGTTTGTCCGACTTGCACATCATTCGGCGCATATTCAGCATCAACTGCTGCACGGGATGCACCGATTGCCGCACCTAAAACATCTGCCAACGGTGTCAGCACTTCATTGAATTTTTCCGCACTACCCAACGCACGGCCACCGGAGACAATGACTTTTGCCTGAGTCAGCTCAGGACGATCGGAATGGGAAAGCTGACGGTTCACAAAACGGCTCAGGTTTTGAGCAGGGGTCGCTTCAACATTGATTGCCTCAGCGTTACCACCTTGCGCCGGTGCTGCATCAAAAGCCGTCGCACGGAAGGTCAGCACCAATTTCTCTGAATCGGCTTGCACGGTTTCAAATGCATTACCCGCATAAATGGGGCGCACAAAAGTCGTGTTATCCACAATCTCAGTCAAATCAGAAATTTGCGGTACATCTAATAAAGCGGCTACGCGGGGCAGAAGGTTTTTACCGAATGTGGTCGCCGTTGCTGCAACATAGCGGTAATCCGCTGCCAATTTGACAACCAGCAGAGCCAGTTCTTCAGCCAAACCTTCGGCATAATGGGCAGCATCCGCAACCAAAACTTTTTCCACACCCGCTACTTGTTTCGCGGATTCCACTACGGCCGATGCACCGTTTCCGGCAACCAATAAATCGACTTTGCCTAGTTTGGCAGCAGCGGTAACGGCATGCAAAGTGGCAGGATTCAACTGTTTGTTGTCGTGTTCAGCAATAATCAATACACTCATTTCAGTCTCCTCAAATCACTTTGGCTTCGTTTTTCAATTTTTCAACCAATTCGGCAACACTTGCCACTTTCACGCCTGCCTGACGCGCTTTAGGTTCGGCGAATTTCACCGTTTTCAAACGAGGTGAAATATCCGCAACCAAATCGGCAGGCGCCAGTTTTTCCAAAGGTTTTTTCTTTGCCGCCATAATATTGGGGAGTTTGACAAAGCGCGGCTCGTTCAAACGCAAATCCGCACTGATAACAGCAGGCAGTTTCAATGCGATGGTTTCTTCGCCACCATCGATTTCCCGCACGATCTGCACTTCATCGCCTTCAATTTGTACTTTGGACGCAAACGTACCTTGCGCCGCATTCAGCAAAGCAGCCAGCATTTGCGCCACTTGGTTGGCGTCATCATCAATCGCTTGTTTGCCCAAAAAGAAAATTTGCGGATTTTCTTTGTCCGCAACGGCTTTCAGCAACTTGGCAACGGCCAGCGGCTCCAATTTAGTATCGGTTTCAACATGAATTGCACGGTCGGCACCCATCGCCAAAGCTGTACGCAACGTTTCTTCGCATTTTTTCTCACCCAAAGAAACCGCTACGATTTCGCTTACTTTTCCGGCTTCTTTCAAACGGACGGCTTCTTCCACAGCGATTTCGTCAAACGGATTCATCGACATTTTGACATTGCCGATATCCACATCCGAACCATCGGCTTTTACACGAACTTTGACGTTGTAGTCCACTACGCGCTTTACTGCGACCAGTGCTTTCATTGAATTCTCCTAAAAAGAACGTCGCTTTCACCATCCAGCGAAACCAAACCTTCTTCTCTATAAAATCAAATCCGTTTTTTCTTAAAAACGAATTCATTCAGAAATCTTTCAGATAATGCTTGCCGATTATACCATTTTTAAAGCATTTACTCAGGCTGAAGGATATACATTCCTACACTCAACAAACTGGAAAATGTCATGCCGCTATATCAGTTTCAGACGACCTTTGAGCCTTCATCAGCAGCCACACAATCCATCAACGTTTCATAAACCAAATCCGCAGTTGGAATTTGCCCGATATTGCCCAAATTTTTTGCAACAGTCGAAACTTGAACGCCTGTTTTAATCGGATCGGTATCGGTATAAATACCGACCACAGGTTTTTCCAAAGCATTTGCCAAATGCAGCAAACCGGTATCCACGCCGACAATTCCAACCGCGTGTTTCAGCAGATACGCCGCCTGCAATAAATTCATTTTGTTGCACACAATGGCAAATGGCAGTCCGTCTGCAATTTGTTCGGCACGCGTTTTTTCAGTTTCATTTCCCCATGGCAGGTAAACGTTGCATTGTTGTTCTTCATTCAGCTTTTGCAGCAACGCCCGCCAGTTTTCCATAGGCCATAATTTACTGTCCCGGCTGGTCGCGTGCAAAGCCGCATAATACGGCTGCTCCAAATTTTTCAGACGACCTGCTTCAGGAACGGTCAAACCGAATACCTGCGTTTCCGGTATTGCATATCCAAATACTTGAGCGAACAGCTCACGGTTGCGCCAAACGGCATTTTTTCCTTTCGGTACAGCGTATGTTTTCGCGTACGCCAACGCAGCCAATCCCTCGCGCGCGCTGTTTTTATCCAAACCATAAATAGAGGATTTTGCCATTTTGGCGAAACACGCGCTTTTAATCAGACCTTGACTGTCCAATACAAAATCAAATGCTTCCTGCCGCAAAGCCTGTTTCAGACGACCTATTTCCTGCCAAGTTTCTGCTTGAAAAAGATGTTTGCGCCATTGCCGCCATTTCATCACATGGATTTTTTTCACAAACGGATGCAGGCGCGCAATATCGGCAAATCCGGCTTCACACAACCAATGAAGTTCCACATCAGGGCATTGTCGCGCCAAATCTTCGATTGCGGGCAAAGTGTGAATTAAATCGCCCATACTGGACAAGCGGACAAGCAAAATTTTCATATTTAAGAAGTGTGTTTCACGTGAAACAATTTTAACTTATTGATTATTAATATATTTTTTAATTTCTTCAGCGTTTTTTAAAATGATTGCACCGGCAGAACGCATTTCCTGCCATGCCGTTTCGATGGTTTCCGGCGCAATGCCCCGACAAGCCGCTTCATTGACGATAACCTGCCAATTGCCGCCTTTTAGCAACTGCAAAACCGTTGTTTTCACACAATAATCCGTAGCCAACCCGCCGACAATGACCGTATCCGTATTTTGACAACGCAGCCATTCGATCAACCCTGTGCTCAGTTTTTCCTCGATATCGTGAAAACACGCGCCGTAAGGATGCAATTCAGGATCAACGCCTTTCCAAACGCAATAATCGTATTCCTTGGCAGAAGGCAGTCCGTCCAACAATTCATAGCCGCGCGTACCGACCATCGCATGAGCCACCCAAGTCAAATCCGCATCGGGCAAACCTGTCGGCTTTAACATATCAACAGGGTTATCCACAAGCCATTTCGCTGCCGCATGATGCGCATCTTTCGTCATCACGCGCAAATCCGCCAAAGCGGCTTGGGCATTCAACTCTTCGACAATCAAATGCCCCTCGTTTACAGGCAGCTCTTTAGGACACAAAGGCGTAAAAGTTTTTTGTGCATCAACATCAATGGAAACAATCATCTCATCATTTCAAAGCGATTAAAATGCCCTGTATTATAACAAATTACTGCCCAAAAGCGGTAAAACCGGCTGTGATAAGATAACGTTTTTCCGAAAAACTTGTCCGCAATCCTCATGACTTACACCATCGTCCCCATCGCCACCGCCCGCTCGCCCTACAAACAGAAATTCGGCGTCGCCCGTCAGCCCGGATTGGTTCCCGCCGCAGAAGTCTGTATCGAGCTGAATCCCGAATTTACCGCAGACAGCGTACGCGGATTGGAACACTTCGACTATGTGTGGATAAGTTTTATCTTTCACGGCGTACTGGATGAAGGCTGGGCACAAATGGTGCGCCCGCCACGGCTCGGCGGCAAACAAAAAATGGGTGTATTCGCCACACGCAGCCCCCACCGCCCCAATCACCTCGGACTATCGCTCTTAAAACTCGAACGCATCGAAACCGGCAAACCCGTCCGCCTCTATTGCAGCGGTGCAGACCTGCTGGACGGCACACCGATTGTTGACATCAAGCCCTACATCCCCTTTGTCGAATCCAAACCCGATGCCTCATCCGGCTTCGTCAGCGGCAAACCCGAAGAGCTTGAAGTCGTATGGTTGGAAAACATCGGCGCGGAAAATTTATCTGAAAGTACCCAAAACCTGATCAGCCAAAGCATAGCCCAAGATCCCCGTCCCGCCTATCAAAATATTCCCGAACGTATTTACGTCATGAATATAGAGGATTATGAAGTCAGGTTTCAAATCGAGGAAAATCGTGCGACGGTTATCGGGATAAACTTTGTTTAAATTTTTATAGTGGATTAACTTTAAACCAGTACGGCGTTGCCTCGCCTTAGCTCAA
>JUNU01000304.1 GCA_001067655.1 Neisseria lactamica | reverse complement strand
ACGATCGCCGTCATAAGGACGGGAAAAGAAACTGTCTGATGACAAAAAATCAACCACGGGTTGCGCTGATTCAAGTATTTGATTCCAATTCTTTTTCATTGCTATTTACCTCTTACATGTTTACGAATAACGGCTTCCCAATCTAAAGGCCGTCTGAAAAGAGGGCAAGCTTTTCAGACGGCCTTACTTTACTTTTTGACAAATAGAAAGACAAACAGTTATTCAGGCGAATAAACAACCATTACACCATCCGGAAACTCCCCTTTCCAACCACAAGGGAAACCACCATTTTTATAAACCTCAATTTGTTTCTCTAAGAACATTTTTCTATTTTCATTTATTTTTTTACTAGGTATTTGAGAAAAAGATTTATAAGCAATGATACTTAGAAAATCATTATAAATAAACCCATCTATATCCTCCAACTCTTTCCGATCTAAATCAAGGTTTTTTATTTCTTTGTAAACATATTCCCATAAGTTGTCTGAGATACTACTCCATAAGTTATTAACTCTTTCATCAATCTCTTCAACATCATAAAAAGGGGTAAAGCAACTCGGTACAACGTCCCCAATTAAATCAGGATAACTAAAATAAGGTGCAGGTGGTTCTTCGACAGTATATAAATCATAGGCTTCTTTTTGGCTATGCGTAATTTCATAACCCTCTAACGAAAACGAACCACTTAAAAATCCTTTAGACGCAATTAATTCTTTATAACGTGTCAGTTCCTGCTCCACTAAAAATTGGTATTTTTCAAAATCAATATTTGTCATTGTATTACCTTTCCATTAATAAAATGATTTGAATATATTATCCCATGATGATTCTTTTGCTCCAGCCTTAGGCATCAATGGTTCTCCTTTTTTCAATGCTTCTCTCGCTCCTCTTTGCAAGGCAATCAATTTTAATTTTTGCTCTCTGCAAGAACCGGAAGAGCCTATCTTCTCAATTACATTTCTAATTACATTTGAATATCCAAAGTGATTCGAATTATGCTTAGAAGCTCCGAACCAAGCATCATTTTTCCTAGGGTTGTCATGTTCATTTCTAGGAAGTCCGATCAAATTATGGATTCCATCTCTCTCAAACCCATGGCATTTTAAAATTTTTTTTGCTTTTTTATTTTTATCCTCATCATTATATAACTCCTTCGGGAAAATATGATGTACCTGATATTTTTCCCTGTGCGTATCGTGTTTTACGGCGTTCCAGAAGACGCTTCTATGATCCAATCCCAATGGATCAATCCATAAAGTCGGGTTGACAACATAGGCATACAAATTTCCCCCGCCTTTCAACCCAATCGGATCCTGACTCACAAACCGCCCGATTTCAGGGTCGTAATACC
>JUNU01000303.1 GCA_001067655.1 Neisseria lactamica | reverse complement strand
GTACTGTCTGCGGCTTCGTCGCCTTGTCCTGATTTAAATTTAATCCACTATAACACGATGCCTTTGCTTTTTAAATTTTCTAGACATTCGTCCAGATACGCATCATCGTGTTCGGGGTAAATCAGCGAATCGGCAGCTTGGATATCGTGTGCGGGATAAGGGGCAACCGCTTTGCCGCGGTACAACGGGTCTTTCCACAACGGGTCAGGTTTGTAGCCGCGTTTTTCCATTTCTTCCATAATCAGCGCGTGATACAGATAGAGCTTGTCAGGCGAATGGGTAAAAACATAGTTTACCGTCGTGTGCGGCCTGCCCCAGCCGGCTCCGCGTAAAGCGGCGCATTCGCGATGTTGCCCTAGAAGCTGGCCGCGGGGGAGTAGCGGGATGAGGGTTTGGTGCCAGAGTCTCATTTAGTATTTAAATCATTTTTCAATTAAACATTTTCTTAATGATTTAAGAAAATGAGAAAATTCTTCTAGTAATTCAATACTGTTTTTATCTAAACCATCGGGGTCGAAATGCAAACATCATTTCTAATTTCACGAATTTTATCCAGTGTTTTTATAAATTCTTGTCTATCCAGGTTTAAATTGAGCCTCTTCCAAATTTCAGAATTACCTAAAATAGTTTGATAGCCCCCAAAGTTTAGATCAGCAATTGATTCTATTTCTTCTGAACTATCAGGCTTTTTTGCTTTTTTTAGCCCTTCATCTGATAGGTCAATTTTATCAAGAATATGGCGTATGCCATTTTCTATTTCACTTATAAGTAAGAAAGGTTTTGAAAGTAAATGAAATTGTTCATTTAAATCATTGACTGTTACAATTCCAATAATTTCTTCATTGTTTGTGGAGTCTTTAATTAATACAAAATCATTTTGTGGGATTTTGGTTAAAACACTGAAAATTGTTTCATTTTTAGTAACTATAATGATATCCTCAGACATAAAATCTGAAACAGTTTTTTGGGATATATCTAACGACTTAGTAGTAATCAGTTTTTCTCCAATAGTTTTCCAACTGATAAAACCATTTACTCTCCTTTCATTTTGCATAACAGGTAGTTGGGAAAAATCATTTAAGAGCATAATAGTTAAAGCTTTAGATAGCGGCTCTGTTCGTGTAATGGAAATAGGTTTTTTATTTGCGGCATCTAGTCTCTCAATTTTATGACTAGGGTCTATATTAAAATTATTTGAAGAGGTTTTAGATGAGGCCTTTTTAAATGTAACAGTCCCATTTATGTTTGCTTGTTCAAAATCTGGTTCGGTAATTAACTCATATTTTCCTAATTCATAACGAATTTTATGGGTTATCTTTGCTCCTCTTCTAGATGCCTCGAACCATTCTAAAACATTGCGCAGAGGAAAGACTTGTTTTTTATTAGTAGGTTCTTTTGGATTTAATGCATCTTTTATAGCAATAAACTGATTTTCATATTCTTTCATTACCTTTAACCTTAATTTGTAAGTTAAATATTTCCAATGTTGTACTCTGTTAATATACGCTAAAGATTTCCTTCAGGTATTTTGTGACAAAGCAGTTAGTGTTCCCTTTCAGACGACCTATGGTTTAGTGGCATGGTTCGAGTATCTCGATGACGTTTTGCCAGTCCATAAGGCGGGCAAAGTCTAGTGCGGTCAGTCCTTCTTGCGTGGTGGCGGCAGGGTTTGCACCCAAGCGGGAAACCGTGTTCGTTGGTTTGTTCCAATTTCATGCTGACGCGCACATGCTGCGGATACTCTGCCAGCGGCGCGACTTCGATTAAGGCAAGATTGATGCGTAAGGCGGCGGGCGCGTCGCCAATGCGGCTGAAATAGACGTTCCAGTCTTGGGGTATGGAGGGATTTTGCATAGGATGGAGTCGTCTGAAAAATAGGGTTTGAATTTTTTCAGACGACCTCTGATGCTTTTTAGAGGTCGTCTGAAACCGGTTAACCATCAAATATTATCGACACTCTGCCCTGTCAGCGCACGTTGGATATTGCGGTTCATGCGTTTGGCGGCGAAGTTGTCAGTGCTGCGGCTGAGTTTGGCGACGGCGGAGCGGATGTCTTCGGCGTTGCCGTCTTTCAGACGACCTTGCAAGTCGGCGATGTCTTGCTGGATTTGTGCAAGCTCTTCGGCATCCAGCAAATCGCTATCCAACTCAAGGGCGGCGTTGACGGCGTCGGTCAGGCTTTCGGCTTCGACGACGGCTTCGGCGCGGGCGCGTGCCGCCATGTCTTCGGCGGCGTTGCTCATGCTGTCTTTGAGCATTTGGGTAATGGTGCCGTCGTCTAAGCCGTAGGAAGGTTTGACTTCGATTTGCGCCTGTACGCCGGTGCTTTGTTCTTGGGCGGAAACGGACAGCAAGCCGTCGGCGTCAACTTGGAAGGTAACGCGGATACGCGCCGCGCCTGCGGTCATGGGCGGAATGCCGCGCAGGGTGAATTTGGCAAGGCTGCGGCAGTCGGAAACGAGTTCACGCTCGCCTTGTACGACGTGTATCGTCATGGCGGTCTGGCCGTCTTTGAAGGTGGTGAAATCCTGCGCGCGCGCGGTGGGGATGGTGGAATTGCGCGGGATGATTTTTTCGGCAAGGCCGCCGTAGGTTTCCAAACCGAGCGATAAGGGGGTAACGTCCAGCAGCAGCCATTCGCCGTCGGTTTTGTTACCGGCAAGGACGTTCGCCTGTATGGCGGCGCCGAGCGCGACGACTTCGTCGGGATTGAGGTTGTTCAGCGGGGTTTGTCCGAAGAAGGTAGCGACTGCTTGTTGAACGTGCAGCATACGGGTGGAACCGCCAACCATAATCACGCCTTTGATGTCGGCTTTGGTCACGCCCGCGTCTTTCAGTGCCTGTTTGACCGGCTCTATGGTTTTTTGCACCAGATTTTGCGTCAGGTGGTGAAATTCTTGGCGGGTAATGACGGTATGGATTTTGCGGCCGTCTGAAAGCGTGGCTTCGACGACGGCTTCGGTTTGGTTGGTCAGTTGTTCTTTGGCAGCGCGAACAAGGGAAAGCAGAAGCTGGCTGTCGCGCTCGTTGAGTTTGGAAAGGTCGTTTTGTTCGAGTAAGTGGCAGAACAGGCGGTGGTCGAAATCATCGCCGCCCAATGCGCTGTTGCCGCCGGTGGCTTTGACTTCAAACAGCCCTTTGGTCAGTTGCAATACGGATACGTCGAACGTACCGCCGCCCAAGTCGTAAACGACAAACGTGCCTTCGGAGGCGTTGTCCAGTCCGTAGGCAATCGCGGCGGCGGTCGGCTCGTTAAGGAGGCGCAAGACGTTCAGGCCTGCCAAACGCGCGGCGTCTTTGGTGGCTTGGCGTTGGGCATCGTCGAAATAGGCGGGAACGGTAATGACGGCGCCGACCAAATCGCTGCCTAAAGTTTCTTCGGCACGCGATTTGAGGGCTTTGAGGATTTCAGACGACACCTCGATAGGCGTTTTGGCACCTTGGCGGGTGTTCAGCTCGGCCACGCGCTCGTTGGGCGTGAACCGGTAGGGCAGGTATTGCGCGTCCTGAGCGAGGTCGGCAAGCGTGCGGCCGATAAGGCGTTTGGCGGAGCTGATGGTGTTCAGCGGGTCGGTTTTTTGGGCGGCAAGGGCGGCTTTGCCGACTTCGACGGCATCGCCTTCACCGTAGCGGACGACGGAGGGCAGGGTGGTGCGCCCGTCCATATCGGTCAGACAAACCGGGCTGCCGCTGCGGACGGTGGCAACCAGGCTGTTGGTCGTACCCAAGTCGATGCCGACGGCGAGGCGGTGTTGATGCGGAGCGGCGGACATGCCGGGTTCGGAAATCTGCAAAAGAGCCATGATTGTGTGCCTTTTGATGCTATATTTATTAGGATAGGTCGGTATTTTAACAGATTTCAGGCAGATAGTTGAGTGGTTTGGTAGGGAATTGACTGTGGTTAGAGGATTTGCATTTTTAGATAAAAACAAAGCCGACCGGATTGTTTTTCTGGTCGGCTTTGTGTCTAAACATGGATGCCGTCGATTTCGGCGTACCGTTTTACTTTTTCTTCCTCGTTTAAAAACGAGGCTTTGAACGAGTTTTTGCACAAGGTGCGGATGTCTGCTTCATTCAAATCCAATGCGTCGGCAAGTTCGATGAAATTTTGGTTGAGGTAGCCGCCGAAGTAGGCGGGGTCGTCTGAATTGACGGTAACCAATACGCCGCACTCAAGCATGCGGCGCAGGTTGTGCCGGGACAGGTCGCCGACGACTTTGAGCTTGAGGTTGCTCAATGGGCAGACGGTCAGGGGCATTTGCTCGGCAATCAGGCGCTGCATAAGGGTTTCGTCTTCTTCGGAGCGCACGCCGTGGTCGATGCGGACGACTTTCAACAAATCCAACGCTTCCCAAACGTATTCGGGCGGACCTTCTTCGCCGGCATGGGCGACGGCGGGAAAACCTTGTGCGCGGGCTTGGGCGAAGACGCGCTCGAATTTCGAGGGCGGGTTGCCGAGTTCGCCCGAATCCAGTCCAATGCCGTCGATATGTCGTCTGAAAGGCTGCGCTTGGGCCAACGTTTCAAACGCGGACTCTTCGCTCAAATGCCGCAGGAAACACATAATCAGCCTGCTGGAAATGCCCCATTTTCCCTGCGCTTCCAGACGGGCGCGGGTAATGCCGTTGATGACGGTTTCAAACGGTACGCCGCGCGCGGTATGGGTTTGCGGGTCGAAGAAGATTTCGGTGTGGACGACGTTGTCCTCGCGGCAACGGGCGAAATAGGCGGTGGTCAGGTCGTAAAAATCCTGTTCGTGGAGCAAGACCGCCGCCGCTGCGTAGTAAATATCGAGGAAGGATTGCAGGTTGTGAAAATCGTAAGCGCGGCGAACGGCGTCCACATCTGCATAGGGAATGGAAACGCCGTTGCGCCCGGCGATGGCGAACATCAATTCCGGCTCGAACGTGCCTTCGATATGGACGTGCAATTCGGCTTTAGGCAGGGCGCGGATTAAGGTGTGTACGGTCATGGGTGGCACCCGCTCGATCAATAGTGGCGGCGGCGGAAGTAGAACATTCCTTCGCTGTCGAGTTCGAGGATGTAGCGGCCGTTTTGAACGGCGGCATAGCCGCTTTTGCCAGCCTGATACGGTTGCAGGGCGGCATGGGAGAGGAGGTAGCTTGTCAGTTTGCCGCCGTCTTCGGCGATGTTGCCGACCAGTTTGGCAAACAAGGCATGGCATTTGCCGTTTTCAGTCCAGCCCAAAGGCTCGCCTTTGTCGCCGGTTTCCATACATTTGCCGCTGATGACTTCCAAATCGTTGGGGTGGTTGCCGATCAGTTGGATGACGTTTTGTTCGGACAAGCCGTTAATCGGATAGCTGATTTGTTTTTTGCCGTCGTTGGTTTTGCCTTCGCTGCTTTGTCCTAAATCCAAGCCTGCGATGGCGTTGTTGTCGATGTATTTGACTTTAAACGCGGGCTTTGGCGCGGCTTCGGCGGCATTTTGGGCGGGTTCGGCAGGGGCTTCGGATTTGCCGCAGGCTGCGAGCAAAAGGGCGGATAAGAGAATTGGAAAGGCTTTCATCGGATATTCCTTGTTCTAAACAGGAAAAGGTCGTCTGAAATATATAGTGGATTAACTTTAAACCAGTACGGCGTTGCCTTGCCTTGCCGTACTAT
>JUNU01000302.1 GCA_001067655.1 Neisseria lactamica | reverse complement strand
GGTAAGTCTTAATGCAAATGCCGACCCTACCTATGATGCAACCAGAGGGGCGTTGCAAAACAATTCTGCATTGTGTGGTTATGGTTATAACCCGAACTGTTCTTCAGGTAGCCGCAGCGCACCACCCACGAAAAAAATTATCTACCACGACGTGAAAGTTCCTTCTAAATTTGGGGCTATTGCCATTAATGAGAAAGCGGGTGCTGTCGCTGCATCGTCCAATATGTCTTCGATTGCTGAAGCTAAGCGTGAAGCAATTAGACTATGTGAAAGCGATGGGCGATATGCTCCTTGTCGGGATAATGGCTGGGTCAGAAACGGCTGTATTGCTGCTGCTTCGGGTAAGAAATCATCAAAATTTCAGTTGTTTAATGGGATAGGTGAGCGTGGCGAGGCTGAGCGTCTTGCGATAAATCATTGTAATAAAGCCAAAGCCTCCGAATGTCAGATTATTGTTCCTGAGACATGTTCTCTACCCTAAATTTCGTACTATAAAAAAGGACGTCTGAAAACTTTTCAGACGACCTCCGGTATTGTGTGATCCGAAAAAGGATGAATTTATGAAAAGACTGTTTTTAATCGCATTGGGCTTGGTAAGTCTTAATGTTTATGCCAACGGCTGTCCCGGTCAATTTGATCCTGCCACAGGTATCTGCCGGTTTCAGGGGCATAATGGGGAATTGGTTCAATATAATATGACCCCGCCCCAATCAGGCAGCCGCAGCACCCCACCTCAGAAAGTAATCATCTACCACGATGTGAAAGTGCCTTCCAAATTCGGGGCAGTAGCGATGAACATGAAAACTGGCGATGCACCTGGGGTGCTGAATAAAAACTCCCTGTCAGAAGCAAAAAAAGAGGCACTGGCGGAATGTAGGAAGGGGGACAGAAATGCCCCGTGTAAAGTGGTTTCGTGGGTACGCAACGGCTGTATTGCTGCTGCAAAAGGTCAATTAATCAAAAATCCCAAACTATGGGGAACTTTTTATGCAGCAGAAGAACAAGGATTGGCGGAAGCTGAAGCGTTAAGGCAATGCCGGGCAGACCCGAAGGTAACGAATTGTGAAATTGCCCTCCCCGAAGGCTGTTCCCTGCCTCAATTGCAATAATCAAATTTTATTTAAAAGGTCGTCTGAAAATTTTTCAGACGACCTTGATGGGATTGGATGGAAATAATGAAGAAATTAATGCTTATTTTATTGATACAGATATCTGCAACCGGCGCGTTTGCCTGCACACCGGGAGCAGGGAACGGACCGGCGGGCGATCCGAATTGTATGGGCGGGGTATTAAGCACTGATCCATATTACAACGGCAGCCAGCGTAATAGTTCTAGCCGTCCTTCCAAAATTATCCGCCATACCGTTGTAAACGTACCGTCCAAATATGGGGCTTTGGCTCATAGTAAAACCGGAGCGATTGCAGGAGCAATTAATATGAATTCTCCGAAAGAAGCGGAGAAAGAGGCAATCAGAAGATGTGAGGAGGGGGAAAATATCAAATGCAGAGTGATTCTTTCGGTGAGGAATGGCTGTTTTGCTGCGGCAATAGGCAGGGTGGCAGGAACGCAGGATGATGGGGTGATTTATAAAGCCATTTCGGAAACCCCAAAAATGGCTGAACGTATGGTAATGGAACAATGTCATTCTTCTAAGTCTACTGGGTGCAAACTCATTATACCTGGGTCATGTTCTATTCCTTAACGATCTCCATATTGAAGGTCGTCTGAAAACAAGATTTCAGACGACCTTTTTGCTTTAAGCAATGTAATGCAACCGTTCGGGCAGGGCTTTGCGCTTATGCCCGCTTATTCGTACTCGGGGTAGAGCGGCATGGTGCCGGCTTCTTCGAAGGTCGAGTGTGCTTTGACTTCTTGCAGGCGGCGGCTGATGCGGCGGGTGACGGCTTCGGCTTCGTTTTGGTGGTCTATGGTCAGTCCGGGGATGGTTTTGCCGAAAAGTTCGGCATCGAGCAGGCGCTCGGCGTGGATGCCGGGGCGGTAGTTGTGTCTGACGGCGGGGTCGCATTCTTCAAAGAGGTAGCCGACGACGCTGTCGCGGGTCAGTGCGATGCCGAGTGCGGCATCTTCGCCGCCGAAGATTCGGAAGAGTTCGTCTTGCGGAAAGCCGCCGCAGGCGAGAAAGATGCTGCGGCGGAATACGGTGTTGCCGCCGACGGTCATTTGCAGCCGTTCCCATGCGGTGGGGAATTGCGGGTGGTTGAGGTAGTGTTCGGGAAAGCCGACGGGACGCAATTTGAGGCGGACCAGGCTGAGGTAGGAATAGGCTTCCAAACCGAGGTAGGCTGCATTGAGGACGTTGTTTTCATAGACGTCGTCGGCGTCGAGGAAGGCGATGAAATCGGCTTGGCTTTGCATGGCGCCCCAGTTGCGGGCTTTGGCTGCGCCGCCGTTTTCAAGCATGTATTCGCAGCGGACTTTGGGATGGATGGCGGCGAGGTCGCTCATGATGAGGCGTGTATCGTCGAAGGAGGCGTCGTCAATCAGCCAGACGTTTTCGACGGCGGGTTGGGAAACGGCGCTTTCGACAGCCGCTTGAAGGGTGGCGGCGGAGTTGTAGCAGGGGATGATGACGTCTAGTGTGGGTCTCATAATGTGATGCTTTAAGGGGGTTGTTGTGTCAAACGGTGGGGAAAGGTCGTCTGAAAACGGTATAGTGGATTAACTTTAAACCAGTACGGCGTTGCCTCGCCTTGCCGTAC